>NZ_LGQY01000046.1:0-79981 GCF_003116065.1 Azospirillum sp. TSO5
GTTACTCCACTTTCCCGAGCTTGAGTTTCTGGTTCGTTCCTATATCCCGGACAATCTGGTCACTTTCGTGTAGTGACCCCTCCCTGCCTGGTCGGCATGGAGGCCTGCGGCGCGGCGGATCATTGGGCACGGCGGATCCTGGCGTTCGGCCATCGTGTCCGCCTGATCCCGCCGGCTCGGGTCAATCCCTATGTGGCGCACGGCGAGAAGAACGACGCGACCGATCCCGCCGCCATCGCCGAAGCCGTGACACGGCCGCACATGGCCTTCGTTCCGGTCAAGGGTGTGGAGCAGCAGGCGGTTTTGATGCCGCACCGGACATGCGATCTGCTTGTGCGTCAGCGGACCATGCGGATCAACGGCTTTCGCGGACATCTGGCTGAGTTCGGCATCGTTGCCGCCCAGGGACGGCGAAAGGCTTCAGCGCTGATCACCGGACTGGATGACCAGGATATCCCGGAACCTGCCCATGCCGCCTTGCGGGAACTACAGCGTCGTGCGTTTAATATGAAACATCCGACGCTGTAGACCGCCCGGATGCCGGGTACGTCAGTCCCAGCAGGTTGGTCGAACTAGGGTCCGGACCCATAAAGAGCCTTTCCTGCAGGGCACCGTTATGATTCAACGCCCTGGAAAGGGGCTTTGTGATGAGCGACGGTCAGTTCTGGTTGACGGTGGAGCAGTTTGGGCGGCTTGAGCCGCACCTTCCGCGCGACACCCGAGGCAAGCCGCGCGTGGATGATCGCCGTGTGATCAGCGGGATCGTCCATGTGCTGAAGTCGGGCGGGCGCTGGGCGGATGCTCCACCGGTCTACGGCCCCCGCAAGACGCTCTACAACCGCTTCGTACGCTGGGCGGCCAAGGGCGTGTGGGAGGACATCTTCCATGCCTTGGCGGCGGCGGGTGGCCCACCGGCCCAGGTGATGATCGACTCCACGGCGGTCCGTGCCCATCGTTCGGCAAGCGGCGGCAAAGGGGGGAGCGTGCCCAGGCCATCGGCCGGTCCCGTGGCGGGCGAACTACCAAAATCCACGCCCTGAGCGATCCGCGCGGTCGGCCGCTCGCCTTCCTGCTGACCGGCGGTCAGGTCGCCGACTGCACCGCCGCCGACCGTCTGCTTGATCGGATGCCTGCCACCGACCTCCTGCACGGCGACAAGGGCTACGACAGTGCCGCTGTTCGCCGGAAGATCGAAGAGGCCGGGGCCGCGCCCAACATTCCGCCACGCGCCAACAAGCGCTGGAAAAACTGCTTCTCTCCCTACCTCTACCGGAACCGCAACGTCATCGAGCGCATGTTCGGACGCCTCAAGGATTTCCGGCGCATCGCCACCCGTTACGACCGGTCCGCCACCAACTACATGGCCGCCGTCCACATCGTGGCAACCGTCGCCTACTGGTTATGAGTCCGGACCCTAGCAACGCTCCGAATCAGCGCGATCAAGCCACCAATCCGTTCGGCGATAACGGCCACCCCCTCCATCCGCCGACGCCCAACGTCTAGCCCACAACGACGACATGAAGCCGTATATCTCAGCGGCCGTGCCGCCTGAACCAAGCCCCGAACTCAGGAAACAGCGACCGATGCCCGGACCGTGCGGCCATCCGCGCGGCTGGGCTCGATTCGGTGTCGATGGACGATGCCTTATATGAAGCCGATATAAATAAAATACTAATAATATATTTGTGGCGCCCTATCCTCTGCCCTACAGTCTTTCCGTACCAACAATCCCGTCCGCCAGCAATTCTCATCCAGTGGATGCTGGCGATTCTCGCGCGGTCACTGTGAACCAATGGTCACGGTTACCGCGTTACATGCGCCTTCTTGCGCTAGGAAAGACAAATCGGGACGGAAAGAGGAAGCGCCATGGACGATTTCGTCCTTCAGACCTATGGCATGACCAAGGAATTCAAGGGCTTTACGGCCGTCAACTGCGTCGATCTCAAGGTCCAGCGCGGACACATCCACGCGCTGATCGGACCCAACGGCGCAGGCAAGACGACCTGCTTCAATCTGCTCACCAAGTTTCTGGAACCGACCCGTGGCCGGATTCTGTTCAACGGGACCGACATCACCGGCGAAAAGCCGGCACAGGTCGCGCGCCGGGGCATCGTGCGCTCCTTTCAAATCTCGGCGGTGTTTCCGCATCTGACGGCCCTTCAGAATGTCCGCGTGGCCATGCAGCGCGGTCTCGGGACCTCCCTCCATTTTTGGAAGTCGAACCGGTCACTTGATGGCCTGAACGACCGGGCAGCGGAGATTCTGGACCTTGTCGGGCTGAAAAGTTTTTCCGGCATGGCCGCCGTGGAAATGCCCTATGGCCGGAAACGGGCGCTGGAAATCGCCACCACCCTGGCGCTCGACCCCGAGGTGATGCTGCTCGACGAACCGACCCAGGGCATGGGGCACGAGGACGTCGACCGCGTCATGGACCTGATCAAGCGGGTGTCGGCCAACCGCACCATCCTGATGGTCGAGCACAACATGAAGGTCGTCGCCGGCATCAGCGACGCCATCACCGTGCTCGCCCGCGGAGCCGTCCTCGCCGAGGGCTCCTACGCCGAGGTGTCGGACGACCCGCGCGTCATCGAGGCCTACATGGGGTCCGCCGCCAACGACGAACTGGTGGAGGCACTGTGATGAGCCGTCGGATCGAGCATACGCCCGTCGAATATCTGCGCGTCACCGATCTGCACGCGTTCTACGGCGAATCGCACGTGCTGCACGGCATGGACTTCGTCGTCAACCAAGGCGAATGCGTGTCGCTGCTGGGCCGCAACGGCGCCGGGCGCACCACGACAATGCGCGCCATCCTGGGACTCACCGGGCGACGGTCAGGGTCGATCATGCTCGATGGAAAGGATGTCATCCGGTTGCCGCCGCACCGCATCGCGCGGCTGGGTGTCGGCTATTGCCCGGAGGAGCGTGGCATCTATTCCAGCCTGTCCTGCGAGGAGAACCTGCTTCTCCTGCCCAAGGTCGCCAGCGGCGGCATGAGCGTGGAGGAAATCTACGCCATGTTCCCGAACCTGAAGGAACGGCGCCACAGCCAGGGGACCCGCCTGTCCGGCGGCGAGCAGCAGATGCTGGCGATGGCCCGCATCCTGCGCACCGGCGCCCGCCTGCTGCTGCTCGACGAAATATCCGAAGGGCTGGCGCCGGTCATCGTCGAAAAGCTTGGCGAGATCATCCGCGATCTGAAGGCCAAGGGCTATACGATCCTGCTGGTCGAGCAGAATTTCCGCTTCGCCGCGCCGCTGGCCGACCGGATGTACGTCGTGGAGCATGGTCGGGTGGCCACGGAAATCGAACGACGCGACCTGCCGTCGAAGATGGGGTTGCTGCGCGACTATCTCGGCGTCTGACCGCACCGGCGCTCCTTTGCGACGCCCCCGAAAGCGCCCCCAAACGGCGCCCCCAACGGCGCCCCTGGAAGGCGCCGCGACCACATAATTCGGAAGGTTTGGAGAATGACCGAGATCTTCGGTTTTCCCATCCAGGCGCTCATGGGGCAACTGGTCCTCGGCCTGGTGAACGGATCCTTTTACGCGATGCTCAGCATCGGGCTCTCGGTGATCTTCGGGATGCTCAACATCATCAACTTCGCTCATGGCGCCTTCTACATGATCGGTGCCTTCCTGGCGTGGATGGGGCTGTATTACTGGGGAATCAGCTATTGGTGGTCCCTGATCCTGGTACCCCTGGCGGTGGCGCTGATCGGCATCGCCGTCGAACGCACCCTGCTGCAGTGGATCTACAAACTCGACCATCTCTACGGGCTGCTGCTGACCTTCGGCATCGCCCTGGTGATCGAGGGCATGTTCCGGCACTGGTTCGGCGTCGCCGGCCAGCCCTTCGACGTGCCGGAGGGCCTGACCGGCGGCTTCAATCTGGGCTTCATGTTCCTGCCGAAATACCGGGCCTGGGTGATCGCCGCGTCGCTGACCGTGTGCGTCGGGACCTGGTTCGTCATCGAGAAGACCCGCCTGGGATCCTATCTGCGCGCCGCGACCGAGAATCCCAAGCTGACGCAAGCCTTCGGAATCAACGTCCCCATCATGGTGATGCTGATCTATGGGCTTGGTGTCGGGCTGGCCGGCTTCGCCGGCGTATTGGCTGCTCCGGTGCTCCAGGTCAGTCCGCTGATGGGCTCCAACATGATCATCGTCGTGTTCGCCGTGGTCGTCATCGGCGGCATGGGATCGATCGTCGGCTCGATCGCGACCGGCCTGATGCTCGGGGTCGTCGAAGCCATCCCCAAGGTGTTCTACCCGGAAATCTCCTCGACCATGGTCTTCATCATCATGGCGATCGTGCTGCTCCTAAGGCCGGCCGGACTGTTCGGCAAGGAAAGATGAAACCGATGACCGACACTCCCGTCACCTTTGACCGGTTCACCGTCAACCGAGTCCGCATTCTCGCCCTTCTCGCCCTGGCGATGGCGGCACCGTTCGTGACATACCCGGTGCTGGGCATGACCGTCCTGTGCTTCGGTCTGTTCGCCTGCTCGTTCAATCTTCTGCTCGGCTACACCGGGCTGTTGTCATTCGGCCACGCCGCCTTCCTGGGCACGGCGGCCTATGTGACCGCCCACGCGCTGAAGGTCTGGGAGTTGCCGACCCTGCCCAGCCTCGCGCTCGGCGCCGGGGCCGCCGCGCTGCTGGGCGCCGTGTTCGGTCTGATCGCCACCCGCCGCCACGGCATCTATTTCGCCATGGTGACGCTGGCGCTCGCCCAGATGATGTTCTTCGTCTTCTTGAAGGCGCCATTCACCGGCGGCGAGGACGGCCTGCAGGGCGTGCCGCGCGGCAGCCTGTTCGGCCTGATCGACCTTTCCGACGACACCACGCTCTATTACGTGGTTCTGACCATCGTCGTCTTCGGGCTGTGGGTGATCCACCGGGCCATCCACTCGCCGTTCGGCGAGATCCTGAAGGCGATCCGCGAGAACGAAGCGCGGGTGACCTCGCTCGGCTACGACGTCGCGCGTTACAAACTGCTCGCCTTCGTGCTGTCGGCCGGGCTGGCTGGGCTGGCCGGCGCCACCAAGGTGCTGGTGTTCAAGTTCGCCACGCTGGCCGACGTCCATTGGCATGTGTCGGGCGAGGTGGTGCTGATGACGCTGCTGGGCGGCGTCGGCACCGTGATCGGCCCGATGCTGGGAGCCGCCGTCGTCGTCGTGCTTCAGAACGAGCTGGCCGACAAGGTCGGTTCCTTCGTCACCATCATCATCGGGGTGATCTTCATCCTGTGCGTCCTGACCTTCCGGCGCGGCATCGCCGGAGAGTTGAACGATCTGCGCCGCCGCGTCCTGGGCGATGCACGCTCCGGATCCGCGGACGGCTGATGAGGCGCTCCGCGCGCCATCCACAAACACATCCAAGAGGGGAGGAAGCCATGTTGAAGGGAAGTTCCATCGGCCTGTGCGTCGGCGCTCTGCTGAGCCTTGGCACGGCGCACGCCGAGATCACCGATGGCGTCGTCCGCATCGGCGTGCTGAATGACCAGTCCGGGATCTACGCCGGGCTGTCCGGACCGGGATCGATCTGGGCGGCCAGGAAGGCCGTCGAGGACTTCCAGCCTGAAAAACATGGGCTGAAGGTCGAGGTCGTGGCCGCCGACCACCAGAACAAGCCCGACATCGGGTCGAGCATCGCCCGCAAATGGATCGACGTCGACAAGGTCGACATGATCGTCGACGTGCCGACCTCCTCGGTGATCCTCGCGGTCAATCAGGTGGTCCAGGAAAAGAACAAGGTGATGATCGTCTCCGGCGGCGGAACCGCCGACCTGACGGGCGCCGCCTGCACCCCCAACTCGATCCATTGGACCTACGACACCTGGGCCCTGGCCAATGCCACCGGCAAGGCGGTGGTGAAGACCGGCGGCGACAGCTGGTACTTCCTGACCGCCGACTACGCCTTCGGTCATGCACTGGAACGGGACACCGAGGCCGTCGTCCTCAAGAACGGCGGCAAGGTCCTGGGCAGGATCCGGCACCCCTTCCCCGGCACCGATTTCTCCTCCTTCCTGCTCCAGGCACAGGCATCAAGGGCCAAGATCATCGGCCTGGCCAACGCCGGCGGCGACACCATCAACGCCATCAAGCAGGCCGCGGAGTTCGGCATCACCCAGGGCGGTCAGAATCTCGCCGGCCTGCTGGTGTTCATGAGCGATGTGCAGGCGTTGGGACTGAATGCCGCGCAGGGCCTGATCCTGACCGAAGCCTGGTACTGGGACATGACCGACGAGAACCGCAAATTCGCCCAGGCCTTCACCGCCGCCAACCGGGGAGCCTTCCCAACCAGCGCCCAGGCCGGCGTCTATTCGGCGGTGACCCATTATCTGAAGACGGTGGCGACGCAGAAGGAGGATGGCGACGGCGCCAAGGTGGTCGCGGCGATGAAGGCCACGCCGACCGACGATCCGCTGTTCGGCAAGGGCACCATCCGCGCCGACGGCCGCAAGATCCACCCGCTCTATCTGTTCGAGGTCAAGAAGCCGTCCGAATCCAAGAAGCCGGGCGACTTCTACAAGCTGCGCGCCACGATCCCCGCCGAGGAGGCCTTCCGTCCGCTGGAAGACGGCGGCTGTCCGCTGGTCAAGAAGTAAAACCCGACGTCACATCGCCTTACGCCCGCCAAGCCCGACGGCTTGGCGGGCTTTCTTTGTTCCATCTCATCCAGCGGCGCGCGGCGTCGGCTCGCTCATGCCGCGCACGACCGTTTTCGCCGTATCGATGAACGCCTTCAACAAGGGCGACGGCGTGCGTTGCGTCCATCCCAACAGCACCTCGATCCGGGCGTCGTCGCCCGACAGGGTCTTGTAGACGACCTGCTCGAAATGCACCCGGCGCACGGCGGACGGCACGAACGCGATCCCGGCGCCCGAGCTGACCAGCCCGAGCGCGGTGTAGACCTGCGCCACCTCCGCAGCGACCTTGGGGACGAAGCCGGCCGCGGCGCACATGCCCGCGATCATGCCATGGAAATCCGGGGCCGATTTCTGGCTGTAGATGATGAAGCTTTCCGAAGCACAGTCGACGAACGGTACAGTCTCCAACGCCGCGAAAGGATGGTCCGACGGAACGGCGAGCACGAAGGGCTCCTTGAGCAGGGAGTCGCTCGTGATGTCTTCGGAATTGAAGACCGGCCGCAGGAACGAGACGTCGATATCGCCACGCAACAGGGCGTCGACCTGATCGACGACCGGAAACCAGCGCAATTGCACATCGACCATCGGATAGCGTTGGCGATAGGCGCGCAGGATCGGCGGCAGCACGGTGTAGGAGGTGTGCTCGAAGAATCCGACCGCCAACTGCCCGATCTCGCCACGCTGGGCGCGCTGGGCCTGAATCGCCGCCGCTTCGACCGACCGCAGAATCTGCCGGGCCAGTTCCAGATAGATGCGCCCGCTGTCGGTCAGTTCGACATGGCGGCGCGTCCGGTACAGCAGGGACACGCCGAGTTCGTCCTCAAGCTGGCGGATCTGTTGGCTGAGCGGCGGTTGGGCGATGTGCAGCCGCTCGGCCGCCCGCGTGAAGCTCAGCTCTTCCGCGACCGCGACGAAGTAACGGAGATGGCGCAGATCCATACTTATATCTTTCCGGTATAAATAACGTCTTTATAATATATTGGACGGTTGATTTCGGCAATCCTTATCATCGCCCACATCACAGAGGGCAATGCGGACAATCGGCGACCGAAACGGTCTGCGCGACCGAACCGCCAAGAGGAAACGCATCATGATTGATCGGACCAACGCCATCGCGCGCGTGCTGGCGCGCGTCGACTCCACCCTGGCACAGCCCGGCTCGGGCTTTCCCCATTACGCCGATCCAGCCAACGGCGTGTGGGTGCGCAGTCCGGCCGGTGATTGGACCGGTGGCTTCTGGTGCGGCATGCTGTGGCTTGCCGCGCTGCGCACCGGCGACGCGGCCTACCGCGACCATGCCCGCGACTGGGCCTCGCGGCTGCGTGTCCGCGCGGACTCCAACTCCGTCTTCAAGGGGTTCCTGTTCTGGTACGGCGCCGGCATCGGCGACGCCCTGCTCGCCGATCCGGTGGCCCGCGACCTCGCCGCCGCCGGCACCGCCGGGCTGATGCGGATGTACAACCCGCGCGCCCGGCTGATCCCGCTCGGCACCGAGGCGGAGGAGGCCTTCGACGTCGGCGCCAACGAGGCCAACATCGACGCCCTGCCGGGAACCATCGCGCTGCTGCTGTCCCGGGGCGGCGACGCGGCGGCCGTCGCCCGCGACCATCTGCGCCAGCATGTCGCCCTGTGCGTACGCGACGACGGGTCGGTCTGCCAGTCGGCCAGCTTCGACCCCGAAACCGGCGCCCTGCTGCGCCGCTACACCCACAAGGGCATCCATGAGAACAGCACCTGGGGCCGCGCGCAGGGCTGGGCGATGATCGGGCTGGCCCAGGCATTGGCGCGGGGCGAGACGGAGTTCCGTGCCGACGCCGTCCGCGTCGCCGACTGGTGGCTCGCCAACATTCCGGCCGACGGCGTCGCCTTCTGGGATTTCGACGATCCGGCGATCCCGGCCACCGAGCGCGACAGCTCGGCCACCGCCATCGGCGCCGCCGCCCTGCTGAAGCTGGCGGCGTTGATCCCCGAACACCGCGAGCGCTACGAGGCGGCGGCGCGCAAGTCCGTGGATGCGCTGGTGAACGGCTATCTGACGCCGACCGCCCCCGGCGACGCGCGCCAACCCGGCATCCTGACCGAAGGCTGCTTCAACAAGCGGAACGGCACCGCCACCGCCCACGAACTGATCTGGGGCGACTACTTCCTGTTCGAAGCCCTGCTGGCGCTGGAGGGAGACCTCGCGCCCGAGCGGCTCTGACGACCACACACGCCCCCCGTTTTCCCGGAGGAATTCCCATGTCCGAACACCAGTATCCGGCGCCCCGCATCAACCATCGCGGCCCGGTTTCCACGCTGATCGGCACCGAGACCAGCTACACGCGCACCATCGGCGAATACGACATCTACGCTTTCGCCGGCATCAGCGGCGACAACCATCCAAATCATTGCGACGAGGAATACGCCCGCCGCGTCGGGTTGGGCGGCCGCGTCGCCCAGGGGTCGATGATGGTCGGCTATGTGTCCGGCGCCGTCACCAAGTACCTCGATTGGGCCGGTCGCCCGGCGGTGTCCTACGGCTACGACCGCGTCCGCTTCACCAAGCCGGTCCGCATCGGCGACACTCTGACCGTCCATTACCGCATCGTGCGCGCCGACGACGCGAAGAAGCGGCTGTGGGCCGACGCGACGCTGACCAACCAGCGCGGCGAGACGGTCTGCGTCTGCACCCACATCATCCATTTCCAGGAGTGACGCCGCGATGAGCAAGGTCTGCACCGCGCAAGAGGCGGTCGCGCTCATCCAGCCCGGCCAGACCGTGGCCAGCGTCGGCGTGATCGGCTGGCTGACCCCGGACGCCCTGCTCGGCGCGCTGGCCCAGCGGTTCCGCGACACCGGCAGCCCGCGCGACCTCACCTTCTTCTTCCCGGTCAGCGTCGGTGACGCGCTGGGGATCAAGGGGATGGACCATGTCGCCATCGAAGGGCTGATGAAGCGCGTGGTGTCGGGCAACTACCTGAACGCGCTGGACCCGGCGACCGGCAAGCGGCCCGAGATGATGCGCCTGATCCGCGAGAACCGGGTCGAGGCCTATTGCTGGCCCATCGGCGCCACCATGCATTGGCTGCGCGAGGTCGCGCGGCGCGGCCCCGGCTATCTGACGCCCATCGGCATCGGCTCCTACATCGACCCGCGCCAGCAGGGCGGCAAATACACCGAGCGGGCGCGGGAGGATCTGGTCCGGCTGCACAGCATCGACGGCCGCGAGTACCTGCATTACCCGACCTGGCCGCTGAACGTCGGCTTCATCCGCGCGACCAGCGCCGACGAGCACGGCAACCTCAGCTTCGAGGACGAGCCGATCACCTCTTCGGCCCTGGCCCTGGCGCTGGCGGTGAAGGCGTCGGGCGGCACCGTGATCGCACAGGTCCGCAAGCTGGTGCCCCGCCGCTCGCGCTCCGTCCATGAGGTGCGCGTGCCGGGCGAACTGGTCGATCATGTCGTGGTCGCGCCCGAACCGATGATGACCACCGGCATCCGCTACGACGACCGCTACCTCGGCCGCCAGATCTTCGACGGGCGGACGACCGAGCGGCTGCCGCAGGGCGCCGACAAGGTCATCGCGCGGCGCGCGGCGGCGGAAGTGCGGCCGGGCGTGGTCACCATCTTCGGCTTCGGCGCCTCGTCCGACGTGCCGACGGTGATGATGGAGGATGGCGCCTTCGCCGACGACGGCCTGCTGCGCTACAACTTCACCACCGAGCACGGCCCCTTCGGCGGCGTGGTCATGAGCGGCTGGCAGTTCTCCGCCAACATGTACCCCGAGGCGCTGATCGACGGTCCGTCGCAGTTCGACTTCATCGACGGCGGCAACTGCGAGGCGGCGGCGCTGGCCTTCGCCCAGTTCGACCGGGCCGGCAACGTCAACGTCAGCCGCTTCGGCGCCGCCAACCCCGGCCCCGGCGGCTTCATCGACATCGCCTACAACGCCCGCGAGCTTGTCTTCACCGGCACCTTCACCACCGCCGGGCTGGGGGTGGATGTCGGCGACGGACGGTTGACCATCCAGCGCGAGGGCAAGGTCCGCAAGTTCGTCGAGCGGGTGGACGAGATCACCTATCCGTTGCTGCGCAACGTGGCGGAGCGCGGGCAGAAAGCGAAGATCGTCACCGAACGGGCGGTCTTCGCGGTGGAACCGGACGGTCTGGTGCTCACCGAGGTGGCGCCCGGCATCGACGCGAAGACCCAGGTCATCGACCTGATGGACTGCCCGCCGCACCGCGTTCTCGACCCTCTGCCGCGCATGGCGGACCGGCTGTTCCGCGACTGACGCGCTCACGAAGAAATCCGAGGAAAAACCATGGCGACCATCAGTTATCTGACGACGATCCAGTTCGATTACGGGGCGCTCGGCACGCTGCCGGCCGAATTGCGCCGGCTCGGCATCCGCCGCCCCTTCCTGGCCACCGACAAGGGCGTCGGCGCGGCGGGGCTGCTCCAGCGCGTGCTCGACGCCATGGGCGGCACCGAAGGCACCGTCGTCTATGACGACACGCCGCCCAACCCGACCGAGGACGCCGTCGTCGCCGCCACGGACCTGTACCGCGACCGCGGTTGCGACGGCATCGTCGCGGTCGGCGGCGGGTCGGCGATCGATCTGGCGAAGGCGGTGGCGCTGCTGGCGACCCACCCGGCCCCGTTGCAGCAATACGCGGCGGTGGAGGGCGGCGCCGCCCGCATCACCGCCCAGGTGGCTCCGCTGGTCGCCATCCCGACCACGGCCGGCACCGGCAGCGAGGTCGGGCGCGGCAGCGTCATCGTCATGCGCGACGGCCGCAAGCTGGGCCTGCTCAGCCCTCATCTGCTGCCCAAGGTGGCGATCTGCGATCCGGAGCTGACGCTCAGCCTGCCGCCGCTGCTGACGGCGGCGACCGGCATGGACGCCATCGCCCATTGCATCGAGACCTTCCTCGCCCCCGCGGTCAACCCGCCGGCCGAAGCCATCGCCCTGGACGGCCTGCGGCGCGGTGTCCGTCACATCGAGCGGGCGACCGCCGACGGGACCGACCGCGAGGCGCGCTGGAACATGATGATGGCGGCGATGGAAGGCGCGATGGCGTTCCAGAAGGGTCTCGGCGCGGTGCACGCCCTGTCGCATCCGCTGGGTGCCGTGCCGCTGCGCCTGCATCACGGCACCTTGAACGCCATTCTGCTGCCCGCGGTGCTGCGCTTCAACAAGCCGGCGGTCGCGGCGAAATGGGCAACGCTGTGCGAGGCGATGGGACTGCCGCAGGACGGCGATCCTGCCGCCTTCATCGCGGATCTCAACCGCCGCCTGGGTCTGCCCTCCGGGCTGGAGGCGCTGGGGCTGGAGCGGGCGCAACTGCCGGAGATCGCTGAAAAGGCGCTGAAGGACCATTGCCACGCCACCAACCCACGGACGGCCACGGCCGACGACTATCTGGGCATGCTCAACGATTCCTATCCGGCCGGGTGATTGCGATGACCAGCACGACCACCATCCACAAGAACTTCATCGACGGCGAATGGCTGGCCGGCAGCGACGCCACGGTCAACGTCAACCCGTCCGATCTCGACGACGTGATCGGCCGCTACGCCGTCGCCGACGCGACGCAGGTCGAACACGCTGTCACGGCGGCCCGGCGCGCCTTCAAGCCCTGGTCCGCCGTCGGCGTCCAGGAGCGCTCCGACATCCTGGATCGCGTCGGCACGGAAATCCTGGCGCGGCGCGAGGAACTCGGCCGCCTGCTGTCGCGGGAGGAGGGCAAGACCCTGCCCGAGGGCATCGGCGAGGCGACACGCGCCGGCCAGATCTTCCGCTTCTTCGCCGCCGAGGTGCTGCGCGGGCGGGGCGAACTGCTGGACTCCGTCCGCCCCGGTGTCGGCGTGGAGATCACGCGCGAGCCGGTCGGCGTGGTCGGCCTGATCACCCCGTGGAACTTCCCGCTGGCGATTCCGGCCTGGAAGATCGCGCCGGCGCTGGCCTACGGCAATTGCGTCGTCTTCAAGCCGGCCGAACTGGTGCCCGGCTGCGCCTGGGCACTGGCCGACATCCTGTCGCGCGCCGGCCTCCCCGACGGTGTCTTCAATCTGGTGATGGGTCCGGGCGCCGTGGTCGGCGACGCCATCGCCCGCTCGGCCGGGGTGGACGCTATCAGCTTCACCGGATCGGTTTCCACCGGCAAGCGGGTGGCGGCGGTCGCCGCCGAACGGCTCGCCAAGGTCCAGTTGGAGATGGGCGGCAAGAACCCGCTGGTGATCCTGGACGACGCCGACCTCGACGTCGCGGTGCGCTGCGCGGTGCAGGGATCCTACTACTCCACCGGCCAGCGCTGCACCGCGTCCAGCCGGCTGATCGTGGCCTCCGGCATCCACGACCGCTTCGTGAAGAGCCTCGGCGAGGCGCTGAGCCGCTTGACCGTCGACGACGCGCTGGCTCCCGGAACCGACATCGGCCCGGTGGTGGACGAGCGGCAATTGGCCCGGGATCTCGGCTACATCGAAAGCGGCACCGGCGAGGGTGCGACGCTCGCCTTCGGCGGTAATCTGCTGACGCGGGCCAAGCGCGGTCATTACCTGTCGCCCGCCCTGTTCACCGAAACCACGCCGGAGATGCGCATCAACCGCGAGGAGATCTTCGGACCGGTCGCCACGGTGCTGCGCGCCGACGGCTATGAACACGCGCTGGCCATCGCCAACGACACGCCCTTCGGTCTGTGCGCCGGCATCGTCACCGGCTCGCTGAAGCATGCCGCGCATTTCAAGCGCAATGCCGATGTCGGCATGGTGATGGTCAACCTGCCCACCGCCGGCGTCGATTACCACACGCCGTTCGGCGGACGGAAGGCATCCAGCCACGGCCCGCGCGAGCAGGGCGCCTACGCCCGCGAATTCTTCACCACCGTCAAGACCAGCTACGTCCAGGCCTGACGGCGGCGGCACGCGAAAGG
Source organism: Azospirillum sp. TSO5 (assembly GCF_003116065.1). Classification (NCBI taxonomy): domain Bacteria; kingdom Pseudomonadati; phylum Pseudomonadota; class Alphaproteobacteria; order Rhodospirillales; family Azospirillaceae; genus Azospirillum; species Azospirillum sp. TSO5. The sequence goes on from NZ_LGQY01000046.1 coordinate 13,566, forward strand.
ACAGGATCATGAGTTCCGTCATCAAGGACCATCACGAGGCGATCCGCGACGCCGTCCGCCGCTTCGCGGAAAACGAGATCGCGCCGGTCGCCGAGCATCTCTGGCAAGCGGAGGAGTTTCCCTACGCCGCCTGGAAGCTGGCCGGCGAACTCGGCTTCATCGGCCTGCCCTACCCCGAGGCCCATGGCGGCGGCGGTGGCGACTGGCTCGGCTTCACCATCGTGCTGGAGGAGATCGCGCGGGTCGATTGCGCCGTCGCCGTGTCGATCATGGCGAATTCCACCATCGCCAGCCTGCTGAACAATTTCGGGACCGAGGAGCAGAAGCACCGCTTCCTCCGCCCGATCCTGGAGGGCACCCAGGTCGGCTGCATCGCGTTGACCGAACCCGGCGCCGGGTCCGACAGTGCGAACATCCAGACCCGCGCCACATTGCGCGACGGCAATTGGGTCATCACCGGATCGAAGACCTTCATCAGCAATTCGGGCACCGACATCACCGGCCCCATCGTCATCGCCGCCGTCACCGGCACCCGTCCGGACGGCCGCAAGGAGATCTCCAACTTCATCGTGCCCACCGGAACGCCGGGCTTCACCTCCGGCCGCAAGTTGCACAAGATCGGCTGGCGCGGCTCCTCCACGCACGAGCTGTTCTTCGACGAGTGCGTGCTGACGCCCGACCATCTGCTGGGTCAGGTCGGGTCGGGGCTGAAGCAGACGCTGGCGCAGATCAGCACTGGGCGCATCCTGATCGGCGCGCTGGGGCTGGGAATCCTGCAAGCCTCGCTGGAACGGTCGACGGCCTACATGAAGGAGCGCCATGCCTTCGGCAAGGCGCTGACCGAGTTCCAGGCGTTGCAGTTCAAGATCGCCGACATGGCGACGCACGGCCACGCCGCGCGGCTGATGCTGTACGACGCCGCGGCGCGCAAGGACGCGGGCGAGCGGTTCGACCGCGAGGCGTCGATGGGCAAGCTGTTCGCCACGGAAAAGGCCATGGAGGCCGCGCACCAGGCGGTCCAGATCCATGGCGGCAACGGCATCATGATCGAATACCCGGTGTCCCGCGCCTTCGGCGACGCCAAGGTCCTGGAGATCGTCGAGGGCACCTCGGAAATCCAGCGGATGATCATCGCGCGCGAACTGCTTCGGTAGAGGCATTGATAGTGGCGCCCCCTCCTTTCAGGACGGAACAGACAGGACCATGCCCGCCAACAGTCCCTTCCACGCCGACGGCCTCGGCAAGACCGCGGCCAACCATGCGCCGCTGACACCGCTGTCGTTGCTCGCCCGCACGGCGGAGGTCTACCCGCACCACCTTGCGGTGGTTTACGGGGCGCGGCGCTACACATGGGCGCAGACGGCGGAACGTTGCCGCCGTCTCGCTTCGGCACTGGCGGCGGCGGGGGTCGGATGTGGCGACACCGTCGCCGTGATGGGCGCCAACACCCCCGAGACCATCGAGGCGCATTTCGGCGTCCCAATGGCCGGGGCCGTGCTCAACACGCTGAACACCCGCCTCGATGCTCCCACGCTGGCCTTCATGCTGCGGCACGCCGAGGCCAAGGTGCTGATCGCCGACACGGAGTTTTCCGCGACCGTCCGCGACACGCTGGCCCTGCTCGACCGGCCACCGCTGGTGATCGACATCGATGATCGGCAAGGTCCACGCGGCGCACGGATGGGCGCGGTCGATTACGAAGGGTTCATCGCCCTCGACGACCCGAATTTTACCGGTGGGCAGCCGTTGGACGAGTGGCAGGCCATCGCTCTCAATTACACCTCGGGCACCACCGGGAATCCCAAGGGTGTCGTCTATCATCATCGCGGCGCCTATCTGGCCGCCCTGTCGAACATGATCGACTGGGGCATGCCACGGCATTCGGTGATGCTGTGGACCCTGCCGCTGTTCCACTGCAACGGCTGGTGCTTTCCCTGGACCATGGCCGCCAACGCCGGCACCAACATCTGCCTGCGCCGTGTCGATCCGGAGCGGATCCTAGCCCTGATCCGCGAGCACGGCGTCACCCATTATTGCGGTGCCCCGGTGGTGCACGCGATGCTGGCCAACGCACCCGATGCCTGGAAATCCGGGATCGGCCACCCGGTCGAGGCGCTGATCGGCGGCGCCCCGCCACCGGTTCCGGTGATCGCGGCGATGGAACGGATGGGCTTCTCCATCACCCAGATCTACGGTCTGACCGAGGTCTACGGGCCGGCGGCGGTGTGCGCCCCGCAACCGGATTGGAAAGATCTGGACACGGCAACACTCGCCAGCCGGAAAGGAAGGCAGGGGGTGCGCTACACCGCGCAGGAGAACATGGCAGTGCTGGACCCGAGCACTATGGCGCCGGTTCCCCCCGACGGCGTCACCATCGGTGAGGTCATGTTCCGCGGCAACATGACGATGATGGGATATCTGAAGAATCCCGAGGCAACGGCGGAGGCCTTCGCCGGCGGCTGGTTCCATTCCGGCGATTTGGCCGTGGTCCAGCCGGACGGCTATGTCCAGATCAAGGACCGCTCCAAGGACGTCATCATTTCCGGCGGCGAGAACATCAATTCCGTCGAGGTCGAGGAGGCGCTCTACCACCATCCGGCGGTGCTTGCCGCGGCGGTCGTGGCGCGTCCGGATGCCAAATGGGGCGAGAGCCCTTGTGCCTTCGTGGAACTGAGGCCGGAGACGTCGGCGACGGAAGCCGAACTGATCGCGCATTGCCGAGCGCGGCTCGCCCATTTCAAGGCGCCGAAGACGGTGATCATCGGCGAATTGCCGAAGACTTCTACGGGGAAAATCCAGAAATTCGCACTACGCGAAGCCGCGAAACAGAGTGGCACACATGTTGAGGGAAGCAACCGATGAAGATCCTCGTCCCCGTTAAGCGAGTGGTTGACTACAACGTGAAGATCCGCGTGAAGGCGGATGGCAGCGGCGTCGAGACCGCCAACGTGAAGATGAGCATGAACCCCTTCGACGAGATCGCCGTCGAAGAGGCGGTGCGTCTGAAGGAGGCCGGCACGGCGACCGAGATCGTCGTGGTCTCCGTCGGCCCGACCCAGGCCCAGGAGACCCTGCGCACCGCTCTCGCCATGGGTGCCGACCGCGCCATCCTGGTGCAGACCGACGTGACGACCGAACCGCTGGCCGTCGCCAAGGTGCTGAAGGCCCTGGTCGAGAAGGAGGCCCCCGGCCTCGTCATCCTCGGCAAGCAGGCCATCGATGACGACTGCAACCAGACCGGCCAGATGCTGGCCGCCCTGCTGGGCTGGGGCCAGGGCACCTTCGCCTCGAAGGTGGTGCCCGGCGACGGCAAGGTCGCGGTGACGCGCGAGATCGACGGCGGCTTGGAGACGGTGGAGCTGAAGCTGCCGGCGGTGGTGACAGCCGACCTGCGCCTCAACGAGCCGCGCTACGCCTCGCTGCCCAACATCATGAAGGCGAAGAAGAAGCCGCTGGAGACCGTTGCTCCGGACGGGCTCGGCGTCGACGTGACGCCGCGGCTGACCACGGTGAAGGTGACGGAGCCGCCGAAGCGCCAGGCCGGCATCAAGGTGCCGGACGTCGCCACGCTGGTCGACAAGCTCAAGACCGAAGCGCGCGTGATCTGAGGGGGATGAACTAAGACCATGGCCAACATTCTCGTCATCGCCGACCACGACGGCGCCTCGCTGAAGCCCGCCACCCTGAACGCCGTCACCGCCGCTGCCAAAATCGGCGGCGACATCCACATCCTGGTCGCCGGCAAGGGCGCCGAGGCCGCCGCCGAGGCGGCATCCAAGGTCGCCGGCGTGTCGAAGGTGCTGCTGGCCGACGACGGCTCTTACGAGCACCAGCTGCCGGAAGACGTCGCCCCGCTGGTGGTGTCCGCCGTCAAGGGCGGCGGCTACGGCCATGTGCTGGCCGGCGCCACCTCGGCCGGCAAGAACCTCCTGCCGCGCGTCGCCGCCTTGCTGGACGTCGCCGCCATCTCCGACATCACCGCCGTGGTGTCGGCCGACACCTTCAAGCGGCCGATCTACGCCGGCAACGCCATCGCCATCGTGCAGTCGGCCGATCCGGTGAAGGTCGTCACCGTCCGCACCACCGCCTTCGAGACCGCAGCATCCGAAGGCGGTTCGGCAGCCGTCGAGCAGGTCGCGGGCGCCGGTGCGGCCGGCCTGTCGAGCTTCGTCTCGGCGGAGCTGACCAAGTCGGAGCGTCCGGAGCTGACCGCCGCCCGCATCGTCATCTCCGGCGGGCGCGGTATGCAGTCGGGCGACAACTTCCCGATGCTGGAGGCTCTGGCCGACAAGCTGGGTGCCGCCGTGGGTGCCAGCCGGGCCGCGGTCGATGCCGGATACGTGCCGAACGACTATCAGGTCGGCCAGACTGGCAAGATCGTCGCGCCCGACCTGTATGTCGCCGTCGGAATCTCGGGCGCCATCCAGCATCTGGCAGGCATGAAGGACAGCAAGGTGATCGTCGCCATCAACAAGGACGAGGAGGCGCCGATCTTCCAGGTCGCCGACTACGGCCTCGTCGCCGACCTGTTCACCGCGGTGCCGGAACTGACTGCCCATCTCTGAAGCAAAACCGATTGCTGCTCTCGACAAGTTCACTCCCGCGATGTGTTGGTCTGACGCGGCTAGGTACAAAGGAGTTTATGGACGTCCCGGTATTGCATTCAGGAGCATTAGAACCAGACGACCTCACACTAGGCCGTAGACTCATAATCCCTGGCACCATAGCCTGACGGCGACGAGCTTCACGGCCGCCAGGAAATTTTCGGGTCGTTTGTCGTATCGGGTGGCGATACCTCTGAACTGCTTGATCTTGTTGAAGAACCTTTCGACAAGGTTCCGCTGACGATAGACCCAGGACGAGAAGACGAAGCTGCCCTTGCGGTTGGTTTTGGGCGGAATGTTGGCCCAAGCCTTCCGCTCGGCGGCTTTGGCGCGGATGGCATTGCTGTCATAGCCTTTGTCGGCCAACAGGATGGCCCCCTCGCCAAGATCCTCCGTCAGGGCGTCGGCTTCGATGCAGTCGGCAACCTGCCCGGCAGTCAGGCGCAGACGGACGGGGCGGCCTTCCGCATCGACGAGCGCGTGGATTTTGCTGGTGAGGCCCCCACGGGAACGTCCCATGCCGCCATCGTCTCCAGCCCCCTTTTTCCCGTGGCCGCGTGCTGGTGCACGCGAACACAGCTGCTGTCGATCATCACGATGTCGGCGTCGTAGGCTGCCGATACCGCTTCCAGAAGCCGATCCCAGACCCCGGCCTTCCGCCATCGCACGAAACGGTTGTAACAGGTCGTCGAAGGACCATACCGTTCCGGTATCTCCGCCCAGGGCGATCCGGTGCGGAACCGCCACAGAATACCATTCAGAACCCGGCGATCATCCACACGCCGCACACCGCGCGGCTTGTTCGGCAGTAGCGGCGACAGGATCGACCATTCCTGGTCCGTGAGTTCGTAGCGGCGGCTTGTCATCAAGGGCTCCTTCGGGAAACCCTTGAATCACGACACTACTCTCTAGGCCAAGACGATTTATGAGTTTACCGCCTAGTCCCAGCAAGATTGATACTTGTTAGATTTTTTTTGCGTCTCGTACAGAAAATCTGACGAATCATTTGTGGAACATCGCAGCAGAATGATACAATCCTTTCGGATTGCCTGCATCGTTCCAGAGCCCCGCATCGTGCTTACCGCTGATGAACTTCGACGCATTATTGACATGCAGATAGAAATCACCCGACAGGGCCTCGACCTGAGCGGCGTGATGGCCATAGTGGTCGAACACGCCCTGGCACTGACCGCCGCAGATGGCCTCGCCATCGAGTTGGTCGAAGGTGACGAGATGGTCTATCGCGCAGTCTCCGGCATTGCACATTCACAACTTGGCTTGCGCATTCCCCGCGAAGGCAGCATGTCCGGGCTGGCCGTCAGGACGGGCCAGCTACAGCATTGCCATGATTCGGAAACCGATCCGCATGTGTATCGCGAGGCATGTCGCCGCGTCGGGCTGCGCTCCATGGTAGTGTTGCCACTGACCTTCCGCCAAGTGACGGTGGGCATCATGAAGGCCATGTGGCGCTCGCCCCAGGCCTACACCGAGACCACGGTCGAGCTGCTGAAACTCGTAGTCGAAATGATTGCGTCCGCCATGTATTTTGCGACGCGCTACGACGCAGACAGCCTCTATCACCAAGCCACGCATGATAGCATGACAGGCTTGGCCAACCGGTCGTATTTCATGGACCGCCTGCGCAGCCTAGTGGACAGCAGCGTGCGCAATAGGTGTGCCTGTGCAGTGCTGGTGCTCGACATGGACGAACTGAAGCAGGTCAACGACCAGTATGGCCACCGCCAGGGCGACGCGATGATCGTCGAGTTCTCCCGCCGCTTGCGCGCCAGCGTGCGCCAGACCGATCTGGTAGCCCGCATCGGTGGCGACGAATTCGCGTTGCTGCTCTCTCCGCTGGCCTCCGACAGCAATCTCCAGGCCGCAATGCATCGGATCAACGGTAACATCGAGCGTCCCTGGCGTTTCGAGGGGGCTGACTTCGCCATGCGCGGAAGCCTGGGCGCGGCACACTGCCCAGACGAAGGCGTAGACCCGGCCGGCCTGTTGCATCTGGCCGACTTGCGCATGTACGAAGCCAAACGCGCGCGCAAGGTGGCGGAACCGAACCCATGAGCAAGCTCTGGAAGCTATCGGGATCAATCCGGGCAAGGCTGCTGCTGACGCTCATTTTCTCGGTCATCTCGCGCTGACTCTTCGGCTGGCCCTGGAACGGTGTCAGTGCCGGCTGGATACTGGCCCATCCGCATTCTTGATACTGCTGGCGAATTCAAGAAGTGGGGAGGTGCGCGCGAACTCAACGAGTTGGCCGAAGTGCGAGCGCTAGGTTGGCGCGATCGGAACGTCAGCCATCCAGTTGCCGATCCTGACCAAATTCATGGCAGCGGCGACGCCGATCACCCCTGAAACTGGGCCAGTGTTGCAGGCCGATGCACAGCGAGATTGTAGTAGTGCCGTGAGAAGCTGTTCGCAGGCGACACGTGCCGCCTACGAACAGCTTCTCAGTCTCCTCGCCACCGTAACCCGGACCATCTACGCAAAGTGCGCAAGAGCCACCAAACCGGGGCAAGATCATCACACCTTATCCGGCTTGGCGCTCGCGGTCCCAGACACGGTCGTTCGGCAACTCCCGCAATTTGTGGCGTTCGATCTCGCGCTTGGTGACGGAACGCGGGAAATCGTCGACGAAGGCAATGAAGCGCGGGATCTTGAAGGCCGCCATGCGGCCCTCGCACCACGCGGCGATGGTGGCGGGCGCCACGTCGCAGCCGGCCTCACGGATGACGAAGGCCTTCACGTCCTCCTCCCCCTTCTCGGAAGGTGCGCCGACCACCACCACCTCGCGCACGCCGGGGCAATGGCTGAGCACGCTTTCCACCTCGTAGGCCGAGATGTTCTCGCCCCGGCGGCGCAGCCAGTGGGCCTGCCGGCCGGTGAAAAAGAGGAAGCCATCCTCGTCCAGGTATCCCAGATCGCCCGTGTGCATCCACTGGTTCGACAGGCACTCCAGCGTGCGTTCGGGCGCGTTGAAATAGCCCGACATGAAAATGTGCGGGTAGCGCGGGCGCAACGCAATCTGGCCGATGGAGCCGGGCGGCATGGGCTGGTCGCCGTCGTCCAGGATGGCGACCTCGGCCCAGCCATGGGTCCGGCCGTTGGCGCGCGGCTTGGGCGAGTCCATCCGGTTGTTGACGATCAGCACGCCGCCGGTCTCGGTCAGCGAATAGACATTGACGAAGCCGACGCCGAAGCGCTCGACGAAACGGTCGGCCACGGCGGGCGGGATCTGCCCGGTCACGCCCAGCGAAACCCGCACCCGGTGCTCACGATCGCCCGCCCCTTCGGGCTGTTCGACCAGCACGGTGATCATGGTGCCGATCAGATCGACGATGGTCGCCCCGGTCTCGCGCGCCCGCGCCCAGAAGTTGCTGCCGCTGAAGCGGCGGTCGATGACGGTCGGAATGTCGGCGACCATCGGCCCGACCACCCCCAGCATCAGCCCGCCGACGTGGAACAGCGTCAGGATCGAGTAATGCACGTCGTCCGGCTTGGTCTCGAAGGCCTCCACATAGCGCATCCCCGCCGCGATCCAGGCGAAATGCGGCAGCAGGGCCCCCTTGGGCAGGCCGGTGGTGCCGCCGGTGTAGATGATCACCGCCGGATCGCCGCCGGACACCTCGACCACCGGCGGCGTAGAGCCCGGTTCCAGCAGTTCGGTGAAGGCGGGACGGCGCCCGCCGCCCCCTATCTGCCCCTCTGCCGTCTGCCCCTCTGCCACTTGATAGACCCGCATCGGCGGCAGCCGGTCCTCGACCGCCGCGACCCGCTCCGCCAACTCCCCGTCCACCACCAGCACGGCGGGCGCGGCGTCGGTCAGGGTGTGGACGAGATCCTCGCCAACCAGACCGGCGTTCAGCGGCACCCAGATCGCCCCCAGCTTTCCGGCGGCGACCCAGGTCACAAGATGCTCGGGCGCGTTGCGCAGGAAGCAGGCGATCCGGTTGCCCCGGCGCACCCCCAGCCGGTGCAGGTTGGCGGCCACCAGGGAGGACTCGTCGTCCAGATCCCGGTAGCTCATCGCCCGCCCGGCGACGGTCAGCCGGGGAAGGTCCCCGTGCTGCGCCGCGCGGGCCGCGACCAGCGCCGGCAGAGTCTCCCACTCCACCGGAACGCCGTGAACGCTGCGCTTGGTCGTCATGGCGGCGGCCCTCCTCATTCCGGCAGGATGCGCCGCTTCTGCAGCTCCTGCAGGAGATCGACGAACATCTCCTCGGTGTCGACGCACTCGTGGAAGCCCAGCTTGCGCGCCTTGATCGTGCTCATGTGGTGCGGGTTGGGCCGCTGGCCGTAGCCGAACAGGAAGTCGGCAAACTGCCAGGACGGCACCACCTCGCCATACTTGTAGGGCTTCAACTGGTGCTTGGCGACGACGCGGTCCCAGATCGGTTCGTTCTGCGGCATGATGCGGGCCAGCGAGAAGGGCTGCGCCGGTTCCAGCTCCATGCGGAACAGCTCGGCCACCTTGGGGAAGACGTTCTCCCAGACATAGACGTCGCCGTTGGCGATGTTGAAGACTTGGTTGGCGCATTGCGGGCTGGTTCCGGCCCATTCGGCGGCCTTGGCGATCAGCCGCGCGTCGGTCGCCTCGCCGATGCGCGACGCACCGCCGGGGAAGCGCAGCGGCAGGCCGTATTCGCGCGACACGGCGGCGAAGACGCCGATGGCGGTGATGATGTTCAGCGGGCTGCCGATGGCTAGGCCGCAGACGATCTGCGGGCGCAGCACGCTCCAGCTCCAGTCCTTGCCCTGCTGGCGCTCGGCAATCCAGTCCTGCTGGTCGTAGTAGAAGTTCGGCCGCATGTAGCGTTTGTCGCTCTCGCGCGCCGGCTGGCGGAAGGGCCCGAGATGGCCGCCATAGGCCTTGGTGCCCTGCAACAGCGTGACGTGGCGTAGGTTGGGCGACACCGCCTCGACGTTCTCCACCACGTTCTTCAGCATGGCGAGGTTGGTCTCGACATGGTCCCATTCCGACCAGCCGCGCGTCACGTCGGGCTTCTCGTAGACGGCGGTGTAGCAGATGTTGGTGACGCCCTTGATCTCGCGCAGCTTGCGGCAGTCGTCAGGGTTGCGCAGGTCGATGGCCGCCCATTCGGCCGTGGTTTCGAAATCGGGGGTGCGGCGCGACACGCCGCAGACGTCCCAATCGGGCAACGCCTCGAAATGTTCCAGCATCGGGCGGCCGACGGTGCCGAGAGCGCCGACGATCAGCATCTTCTGACGGGCCATGAAGTCGATCCTTGTGTGGGAAGTTTCTTAGAAAAGCGTCATCAGGTATTGGCGGTCGCCCAGCGGTTCGGGCGCGCCTTCGTAAATCTTGCGGCCGGTGCGCAGCACGGTGACGCTCTGCGCGATCGGCAGGGCGTGGACGACGTTCTGCTCGACCATCAGCACGGCCATGCGCAGCGCCCGGTTCACCTCGGCGATGGCCTCCATGACGCGCTGGACGAGGTTGGGGGCGAGGCCGATGGAGGGCTCGTCGAGGATCATCACGTCGGGCCGGTGCATCAGTGCCATCCCCATGGCGAGCATCTGCTGCTGCCCGCCCGACATGGTGCCGGCGATCTGGCCGGCGCGCTCGCGCAGGATCGGGAAGAGATCCATCACCGCGTCGCGGTTGGTCCGCGTGGCGGCCGGGTCGTCGGCGGTGTAGGCGCCGAGTTCCAGGTTCTCGCGCACCGTCAGGCTGCGGAAGATGCCGTGCCCCTGCGGGACCAGCGCGATCCCCGCCTTGACGTTGTCGGCGCAGCGCCGCTTGGTGATGTCCTCGCCCCGGTAGCGGATGCTGCCGGAGGACGGCCGGATCAGCCCGAAGACCGAACGCACCAGCGTCGTCTTGCCGGCCCCATTGTGGCCCAGCAGCACGCGGATCTCCCCGGCCCGCACCGTCAGGTCCATGTCATGGACCACGGCCCGCTTGCCGTACCCGGCACTCAAGCCCCGCACCTCAAGCAGAGGTTCGGCAATCGGCATCGCATGAATCTCGGTCATCCAAAATACCTCTCGGCCAGTTCGCGGTCGCGCATCAGCGTCTCCGGCGGTCCTTTGGTCAGCACGCGGCCCTCGTCAATGAAGACGATCTCGTCGCAGACGCCGCGGATGACCTCCAGATTGTGTTCGATGATGCAGATGGCCTTGTTGGCCCGCGCCAGATCGCGCAGCACACCGCAGATGCGCTCCACCGTGCCGGTGTCGAGGCCCGACAGCGGTTCGTCGAGCAGCAGCACGTCGGCCCCAGTCGCCAGAAGTCGGGCGATGACCAGCAGCTTCTCCTCGGCGTAGGACAGGTTGGCGGCGACCTCGTCGGCCTTGGCGAGCAGCCCGACGAAGGAGGCGATCTCCAACGCTCGGGCGAGGTTCTCCCGCTCGGCCCAGCGGACGCGGCCGGGCCGCAGATAGACGTCGAACAGGCCGTCGCCCGGCTGTTTGGGCAGCGAGACCAGGATGTTCTCGACGACGCTCAGCTTGGTGAACAGCTTGAGATCCTGGAAGGAGCGCGCCAGCCCGGCGGCGACGACCTCGTGCGGCTTCAGCGCGGTCAGGTCGCGTCCCCGATAGAGGATGGTGCCGCTCGTCGGCCGCAAGAAGCCGGAGAGCAAGTTGAAGGCGGTCGTCTTGCCGGCGCCGTTGGGGCCGATCAGCCCGACGATCTGGCCGCGCCGCAGGTCGATGGTCAGATCCTTGACCGCTTTGATGCCGCCAAAGCTCTTGGCCAACGCCCTGGCGGAGACCACTACTTCGCCCGGCGTGCCCTCGGCGCGGACCAGCGTCGACGCGGGGCCGTTGGCGGGAACCATCGGAAGAACCGCGCCGGTCGGCGGACGGAATACCGTCTCGGGGAACAGCCCTTCGGGACGCAGCCGCAGGATCACGATCAGGATCACGCCGTAGATCACCTGCCGCACCATGTCGGCGATGTCGCCCGGCACATGCACGAACTTCAGCCCCTCAGGCAGCAGCACCAGGATCGCGGCACCGGCCAGCGAGCCCCACAGATTGCCCATGCCGCCGAGGATCACCATAGCGAGGATGAGGATGGTCTCCTCGATGGTGAAGGATTCCGGGTTGACGAAGGCGATGTAGTGGGCGACCAACGATCCCGCGACCGACGCCAGCCCGGCCGACAGGGCGAAGACCACCAGCTTCATGCGGACGAGGTTCTTGCCGACCGCCTGGGCCGCCGCCTCGTTCTCGCGCATGGCGCGCAGCGAGCGGCCGAAAGGCGAGGCGCCAAGCCTCCAGGCCACCGCGCAGCACAGCGCCGCCATCACCGCCGCCAACGGCAGGAAGGCCACCGGATTGTTCAGAGCGGTGCCGAACAGCGACACCGGGGGAATGCCGCCGATGCCGTCCGGTCCGCCGGTGACCGGCTTGCTGTTCATCAGCACGTCGATGGTGATGGCCTGCAGCGCCAGCGTAATGACGACCAGATAATGGCTGCCCACCCGCATGGCAGGGAAGGCGACCAGCAGGCCGATGGCGGCGGTGACGACAATCCCGGCAAGCATGGTGAAGGGAAAGCCGATGCCGAGCTTCGTTGCCAGAATGCCGGCGGCGTAGGCTCCGCTGGCGTAGAAGGTGGCATGCGCCAGGGCGAAGATGCCGCCAAAGCCGATCAGCAGGTTGAAGGAGGTCGCCAGGATGCTGTAGAGGCAGACCATGACGAGGACGTGGGCAAGGTATTCCATGGCTTCCGGGCCTCCTTCACGCCCGCCGGACGATGCCGGACGGCCGGGCCAGCAGGAACCCGAACAGCACGACGAAGACGATGGTGTTTTGCCACTCGGTCGGGATCTGCCACATGCCCAGACTCTGTACGAAGGCCAGCAGGAAGCCGGCGATGACCGCGCCGCGCAGCGAGCCGACCCCGCCGACGATCACCGCGACGAAGGCGACGAAAACGGCGCCGAAGCCCATGTTGGGGTTGAGCCCGTCGCGCAGCAGCACCAGCGATCCGGCCAGAGCCGAGACCGCCGAGCCCAGCGCGAAGACCAGGATGGACAGCCGTGTGGTGTCGATGCCGATGACGGTCGCCATCTCGCGGTTGTCGGCCATGGCGCGGATGGCCTTGCCGTAGCGGCTGGTCCGCAGGAACAGCGCGATGCCGCAGCCGACCAGCAGCGCCGCCAGCACTTGGCCTACCTGCACCGTGGTGAAGAAGGCGTTGCCGACGAAATGGACGTCGTAGGCGACGTCGACCGTCTTGACATCGGTGCCGAAGACGATGCCGATCATGTTCTTGATGACGATGAACAGGCCGAGCGAGGCGACCAGCACGACGAAGGGCGGGCTGCCGCCGATCTCGAAAGGGCGGTAGATGAAGAGATAGCTCGCAACCCCCAGCGCCGCCGTGGCGGCGACACCGAGCCCCACCGCCGCCCAGAAGGGCAGCCCGGCCAGCGCCACCAGCGCCCAGACAACGTAGGCGCCGACCGCGTAGACCGGCCCGTAGGCGAAATGCACGACCCCGGTGGTGCCGAAGATCAACGCAAAGCCCATCGCTAGCAGGGCGAAATGCGCGCCGTTGAACAGGCCGTTAAGGGTCAGTTGAATGAGCAGATCCATGGGATGGGCTCCTGTTGTTCCCTCTCCCGCCCCGGGAGGGGGAGGGGACCCGCGGCTAAGCGGTGGGGAGGGTGAGGGGCTATCGGGCGCGGTACGGACCCCACGCTCTGCTGGCTCCTCACCTTTCCCGCTATCGCGGGCCCCGTCCCTCTCCCGGGGCGGGAGAGGGAGACCTCACGGAACGGCGATCACTCGGCCGACGTGAATTTCACGAATTTCGGCTCGCCGTTCTCCAAGCGGAAGACCGCCACCGGCTTTTGCGCCACGCCGTTCTTGCGGAAGGTCAGCGTCTTGCCGTAGACGCTGTCGAAGGTCGGATTCTCCCACAGCGCCTCCACCAGACGCTCGCCGGTGTAGTAGTCGCCGCCCTTGGCCTTCGACCGCCGGATCAGCTCGGCGATAACGTAGACGCCCTCGTAGTAGTTCGCGGCGTAGAAGTCCGGCATGTCGCCGAATTTCGCCTTGTAGGCTTCGGCGAAGCGCTTGGACCACGGGTTCTCGTCGGTGGCGGCGAAATAGTCTGTGACCACCTCGACGCCCTCGGCGTGCTTGCCGGCGACCTTGGTGTCCTCGGCGGTCCATTCCATGCAGTAGACGGGCTGCTTCATGCCCAGTTCGCGCAGGCGCTTCACCGCCAGACCGGCCTGCGGGGTCGTCGGCCAGTTGGCGATGGCGTCGGGCTGCGAGGCGCGCAGCTTGGCGACCTGGGTGTCGATGTTGGCGGCATCCGCCTGGAACTGCTCGGCGGCGACCATCTTCAGCCCCATCCCCTCCCACGCCTTGGTGGTGGCGGCGATGGTGGCGTCGCCGAACTCCGACTTGATGGCGATCTGGGCGAGCTTCTTGGCGCCCTGCTCCGCCGCGCGGTGGGCGATGCCGCCGGCCAGATCCGACGCCATCGAGCGGATGTTGAACATGTAGGGCGAGGTGCCGACCGTCTGGGCGCTGACCCCGCCGCCGTTCAGCATCAGGATCTTCTTCTGGTCGCCGATCGGCATGGTGGCGAGCGTCACCGTGGAGAAGGACGGCAGCACCGCCTTCACCCCCTCGACGTCGATCAGCCGGTTCATCCCGGCGACGGCGGCCTGGGCGCTGCCGCTCTTGTGGTCCTCGATGACCAGTTGCAGCTTGGTGCCGTCGATGCCGCCCTTGGCGTTGATCTCGTCCACCGCGAGCTGCGCGCCGCCGCTCATCACCTTGCCGTAATGGGGCGAGGCGCCGGTCATCGCGAAGATGCCGCCGATCTTGTAGACCTCCGGGTCGGCAGCCAAGGCGCTGCCGGCGGCAAAGACGCTGCCCAGCAGCAAGGCGGCGAACACGCTGTTTTTCGACATCGCTCCCTCCCAGGAATGGATTGTTGGGGGTGACGCGGTCCCGTTGGCGGGACTCGTTGTCGTTTCGAGGCCCGCGCCTCAGCGGGCGAAGGACAGATCGGCCAGAAGCCGCCGGACGGACGGGGCCGCGTGGTTCTCGACCAGCAGCGGGGCCAGCCGCCGGGTCTTCTCCGCCATCGACGGGCGGTCCTCCATCCGCAGGATGCGGCGGCCGATGACGAGCGCGTCGATCCGCTCGCGGTAATGGGTCAGCCGGGCCTCGGCCGCCCCGGCGAACCCCTCGTCGGGCAGGATTTCGGTCAGGAAGCCGAAGCCGTACGCCTCGGCCGCCGTCAGCATCCGGCCGCCCGCCAGGATCTGGAAGGCCAGCGCCGCCGGCAGCCGCTCGGTCAGCGCGGCGTGGACGAAGGCCGGGTAGAGGCCGAAGCGCATCTCCGGGAAGCCGAACTGCACCCCGCCGGCGCCCAGCACCAGATCGCTGAGGCACGCCACGATGCAGCCCGCCCCCAGCGTCCGGCCATGCACCAGGCTGACGACCGGCACCGCCGACCCGTACAGCGCCTGCATCGCAGCCCGCAGCGCCTCCTCCTGCGCGGCGAAGGCGGCGGCCCCACGCCCCATCTCGGCGACGTCGCCGCCGGCGCAGAAGCCGCGCGGACCGGCGCCGTCGATCGCCACGAGGGCGGCCCCGGCATCCTGCGCGCCGTCGATGGCGGCGGCCAGCGCCCGCAGCATCGCGGTGTCGAGCGCGTTGATCTTCTCCGGCCGGTTCAGGGTCACCCGGCGCAGGTCGCCGTCGTCGCGGACGAGCAGACTGTCCGTCATGGCGCCCCCCTCCCCTCCGCCGGATGCGCCAAGCGACCGGAAATCACAGTCTCCCCGTGCTGGTTGGCGATCCAAACGTCGTAGCCGTCGCCATCCGCCCGCCGCCGCCCGCCCGCCGTCACCACGTCGTCCTCGCGTACCGGGCGCAGGAAGCGGATGTCGAGAGTCGTGTCGGACACCGCCGCCTCGCCCAGGCTGATCCGCACCGACTGCCACAGCAAGTTCACCGACAGCAGGCCGTGAGCGATGATGCCCTTCATCGGCGTCTTCGCCGCGAAATCGGGGTCGAGATGGATCGGGTTGAAATCATCGGTCAGCTCGGCGTAGAGCCGGATCGCCGCGCGGTCGATGCGCTTGGAGACCGGAGACAGCGTATCCGTCATGGCTACATCCCTCCTCATGCCGCCCACAGCACGGTCATCCGGCCGCGGAAGCAGGGCGTGCCGTCCTCTCCCACCGTCTCGGTGTCGAAATGGACCCAGCGGCGGTCGCGCTTCACCTCCTTGCCAATACAGGCGATGGTGGTGGTCAGCCGCTCGCCCAAGGCGGGCCGGCGCATCATCTCGTAGCGCTGCGAGCCGTGGACGTTGCCCGGCGGGCGCGGCGCCACCAGATCGGAGTAGGCCCGCATCGACGCCACCGCGATCATCCCGGCGGGCATCCGCCCGTCCGTCGCGTCGTCGGGGTACAGGCTGGTCCAGCGCCGCATCAGCGCGTCGGACAGGTGAAGCTCCTGGGCGCCGAAGGCGGCGCCCACGGGAAGCGTGTCGAACACGTACATGGATGTCCCTCCAGAAGGGTTCACTCCAGCGGCCGGACCTGCGGCAAGGCGCCGCCGCCGGCCAGCGGCTCGAAGACGACGCGGACCCGCAGACCGATGCGGAGCTCCGCGGGCGGGCAATCGCGCAGGTTCGCCATCAGGCGGAAGCCTTCGTCGAGATCGACCAGCGCGATGACGTAGGGCACGTCGTCCTTGAAGGCCGGGGTCGGCGCCCGGTGGACGGTGGTGTGGCTGTGGATGGCGCCGACCCCCGCGGAGCGCTCCTCCACCGGATCGGCGGCCCGGCATTCGGTGCAGAAAGGACGCGCCGGGAACTGGACATGGCCGCAGGCGGCGCAGCGCTGGTAGGTCAGCACCCCGCGCGCGCAGGCGTCCCAGAAGGAGCGGGTGTCGGCGGTGACCAGCGGCGCGGGCTTCATGACGGCGGTCATCTCAGGCCCTCCCCAGGATCAGCGAGCAATGCGCCGACAGGATGCCGCCGTCGCCGTGGACGAAGGCGGTTCGCGCCCCGGCCACCTGCCGGCCGTCGGCCTCCCCGCGCAGTTGCCGCACCGCCTCGACGATGTGGAACATGCCCCCGGCGGCGCCGGAATGCGCGTAGGACAGCAGGCCGCCATGGGTGTTGCAGGGTAGGATCCCGTCCAGTTCCAACGCGCCGCCGAGGATCGCCGGACCGGCCTCCCCCTTCGGGAAGAAGCCGATGGATTCCAGCTCGGCCAGCAGGGTGATGGTGAAGCTGTCGTAAATCTCGGCGACGTCGATGTCGGCGGGCGTCAGCCCGGCCATGGCGAAGGCCTGCGCCGCCGATTGCCGACAGCCGAAATCGGTCAGCGACGGCATGGCGAAGGTGTGCTCGTGCGTGTTCATCTGCCCGTAGCCGAGGATCGACACGGGCCGGCCGGTGTGGTCGTCGGCGGAATCGGCGGCGCTAACCACGATGGCGGCCCCGCCGTCCGACACCAGACAGCAGTCGAACAGCCGCAGCGGGTCGGCGATCATGCGGGCGGACAGCGCCTGCTCCATGGTCAGCGGGTCGCGGGCCTGCGCCTTGGGATGGCGGCGGGCGTGGCCGCGCTGGGTCACGGCGATGGCGGCGAGCTGCTCGGCGAAGACATCGGGAGCGACGCCGCGCTCGTGCATGCAGCGGCGGGCCACCAGCGCGTAGGCCGCCGGAATCGACAGGCCGTAGGGTCGCTCGAACTGCGGGTGCCCCACCTCGGCCAGCGCCGCGACGGCCCCGCCCCGGCCCATGCCGCTCAGGCGGTTGTCGGCGCAGACCGCCAGCACGTTGCGGCAGATCCCCGCCCGCACCAGGGCGGCGGCCTGCATCACCAGCGCGCAGGCGGTCGCCCCGCCGGCCTGGACGGCGGCGCTGTAGGAGGGCGTGATGCCGAAATATTCGTTGAAGACCGACGAGAGCATCAGATGCGGCTCGGCCAGCGAATAGGCGCAGAGCACGCCGTCCACCTCGTCCGCCCGCAGGCCCGCGTCGGCCAGCGCCGCCGTCGCGGCCTCGGCGTGGAGCGCCATGCAGCTCGTCCCGTCCAACCGGCCGACGGCGGTGTCGGCGACCCCGGAAACGACCGGCGTCATCGCGTGCTCTCCCGATGGTGAGGAAGGGGGCGGAACGGGCCGGCCAGTTGCCGGCTGATCCGCCGCGTGGTGTCGCGCAGGTCGGCGGCCATCGCCGCGACCCGCTCGTCGGAGAATTGCGCGGTCAGCCCGACCGCCGACAGCGCCAGGAACGGCGTGCCCTCGGCATCGAGCACCGGGCTGGACACGGTCGTCACGCCGCGCGCGAAGCCGTCGCGGTCCACCGCGTAGCCGTCGGCCCGCGCCGCCTCGACCTCTTCCAGGAAATGCTCGAAGGATTGCGGGCTGTCCTGCCGCACCTTGGCGTATTGGCGCCTCATCTCGTCGACGGGGAAACCGGCGTGCGCCGCCATGCAGCGGCCGAGCGCGCCGACCAGCAGCGGCAGGCGGTGGCCAATACGCATGTGGATCTGGATGGTCGAGGTCGCCTCCGCCCGGTCCACCAGCATGACGCGGGCGTTGCTGACGCGCAGCCACGCCGTCATCGGCGTCTGCCACGCGGCGGCGAGCCGCTCCAGCTCCGGGTGGATCAGCCGGGCGTAACCGACCTGATCGAGCGCGCTGCCCGCCAACTCCACCAGCCCGGCGCCCAGCCGGTAGGCCTTGCCGGCCTCCTCGAAATGGACGACGCGCTCGGCGACCAGGGTCTTGAGGATGTTGAAGCAGGTGCTGGGGTTCAGCCCCAGCGCCCGGGCGGTCTGGATGCTCGACACCGCGCCGTCCTGGGACGCCAGATAACGCAGGATCGCCAAGGCGCTGACCACCGCGCCGACCGGCTTGCCGATGTTGAGCGCCGCGATGTCCCTATCCTTGTCCTGATCCTGATGATCGGCGAGCATGGCGCGCTCTCCATTCTCTATTGAGAATTTCATTCTGTATTAAGATTGTGCCTCCGATCTTATTGTTGGTCAAAACAATCGTTCGCTGCGAGGACTGCTTGATACGCATACCCCCATAGTCATTTCGCAGAGCTGGGAGCCGAGGGGCCCGAAACAAGCAGTCCTCAAGCGGACCTCGGAAACGACGAATGGCCCTGCCGGGAGGCAGGGCCATTCGCTCCGTGACGGCGGTGGCGCGGTCCGGTTCAGGACGGACCGGCTCCCCTCACCAGGCCAGCTCCAGAATGTCGCGGATGTCGGCCTCCCCGGTGATCGGGCGCGGGTTGCTGCGGACCATCATGTTTTGCATGGCCCCGGCCGCGATGGCGGCGAAGTGGTCGCGCGTCACGCCCACCTCGCGCAGGCTGCCCGGCTGCCCCAGGTCGCGGACGAGACCGGCGACCGCCGCCGCGGCGTCCCCATCCTCGCGCCCCAGCGCGCGGGCCACCAGCGCCTGACGGTCGGCGTTCACCTCCCGGTTCCAGCGCAGCACGCTCGGCAGCATGACGCAGGAGCAATGACCGTGCGGCACGTTGGCGACCGCGCCGAGCTGGTGACCGATGCCGTGGCTGGCGCCCCACTCCACCCGGCCAAGCCCGTTCGAGGCCAGCCAGACGCCGAGCTGGCTCTCCAGCCGGGCGTCGAGGTCGTCCGGCTCGGCCTGGTTGACGCGCAGGGAACGCGCCAGCATGCCCAACCCGTGCAAGCAGGTCGCGTCGGTGAAGGGCTGCGGCTTGCGGGAGCACACCGTCTCCACCGCGTGGTCGACGGCGCGGATGCCGGTGGACAGCCACAGCCGGTCGGGCGTGTGAACGGTCACGGCGGGGTCGAGGATGACCACCTGCCCACCGATGTGGCGCCCGGTGTAGAGATCCTTCACCTGGCGCGTCACGTCGGTGGCGCCGCCGAGGTTGGAGAACTCGGCCCCCGACAGGGTGGTCGGCACGATGATCTGGCGCAGCGGCGGGTCCTTCACCGCCGGGACGATGCGAGTGCCGTCCTCCGCCACGCGGATGCGCACGGCGTCGAAGCCGGCCTCGTCGGCGATGCCCTCGGCCAGCGCCACCAGCGTCACCTTCACCGTGTCCATCGGGGTGCCGCCACCGACCGTGACGATCAGGTCCGGCTGCAGCCGCCGCACCTCCCCGGCCAGGGCGAGGACGGAGGCGCGCGGCACATGCTCGACGCAGGAATCGAACACGCCGATGCAGCGGTCGCCCAGCGCCTCGCGGATGGCGGAGACGACGCCGGTCGAGCGGCTCAGCGTCCGGCTCGCCACGATCAGCAGACGGCTCTTGCCCAGCCGCCCGGCGGTCTCCGCCACGGCCTCGGCCGCCGGGCGACCATAAATGACACGATCCTGCGCCAGGAACTCATAGACACCCGATTGCATGCCGTTTCCCTCCCAGTTTCTACGATGCTACCCGCCCAGATAGGCCGCCGACAGCGTTGGATCGGCGGCGAGATCGGCCGCCTCACCGCTGCGCACCACCTGCCCGCGCCGCAACACGCAGCCGGCGTGGGCGACGCGCAGCGCGATGGCCGCCACCTGTTCGCACAGAAGGATGGTGGTGCGGCGCTCGCGGCAGACGGATTCGATGAAGCCGAAGATCTGCTGCACGATGACCGGCGCCAGCCCCAGCGACGGCTCGTCGAGCAGCAGGTAGCGCGGCTCGTGGATCAGCGCCGCCGACAGGATGACCATCTGCTGCTGCCCGCCCGACAGCATGCCGGCCGGCGTGTCGCGCCGCGCCGTCAGCATCGGGAACTGGTCGTAGACCCGGTCGGCGACCGCCTTGAAGCTGCCGCCCCGGTTGCGGAAATCCCAGGCGACCCGCAGATTTTCCTCGACCGACATGCGGTGGAACAGCCGGCGTCCCTCCAGCGCGTGGGACAGGCCGCGCCGCGCCCGCTCGTGCGGGGACAGCCGGGTGATGTCCTCGCCGTCGAGCCGGATGCTGCCCGCCGCCACCGGGGCCAGCCCGGAGATCGCCTTCATCAGCGAGGATTTGCCGGCCCCGTTGGCGCCCAGGATGGCGGTGATGGTCCCCGGCTCGGCCCGCAGCGAGACGCCGCGCACCGCCTGGACCGGGCCGTAGCGGACCTCCAGCCCCTGGATGTCGAGGCCCGTGTTCTCAGGCATGGACGGTCTCCCCCGGATGGGTTTCGGTGCCGAGATAGGCGGCGACCACGGCCGGGTCGCGGTACATGCCGGCCATGGCGCCCTGGTAGATGACCCGCCCGCTGTCCAGCACGACGACGCGGTCGACCAGTTCGTTGAGGAAGTCCATGTGATGCTCGATCAGGATGACGCCGACGCCCTGGTCCTTCAGATGGCGGACCAGACCGCCCAGCTTGTGCAGCTCGCCTTCCGAAAGGCCGGCGGCGGGCTCGTCGAGCATGACGAGGCGCGGGTTCGCCAGGATGACGCGCGACAGTTCCGTCATGCGCTGGTCGCCGTAGGGCAGGTCGCGCACGGGCGTGTCGGCGAGGTGCGACAGGCCGGCCATCGCCAGGATCGCCTCGGCCCGGCCCAGCATTTCGGCGTCCTCACGCAGCGCGCCCGGCAGGTTCAGCGACGCCGCCAGCGGATTCTGCCGGTAGAGCCGGTGCCCGCCGAGCAGGACATTCTCCCGCACCGTGAAGGACGGCACCAGACGCGGGTCCTGGAAGGTGCGCAGCACGCCGCGCCGCGCCACCGCGTGGTCGGGCAGGCCGGTGAGGATTCCGCCATCGAACGACACCTTGCCGTCGGTCGGGCGGTAGATGCCGCTGATGATGTTGACCAGCGTGCTCTTGCCCGAGCCGTTCGGCCCGACGAGGCCGAGGATCTCGCCGGCCCCCAGCGTCACCGACGCGTTGTCCAGCGCGCGCAGGCCCAGGAAGCTGATGGACACGCCCTCGGCGCTCAGCAGCGGCCCGGTTCCGGCCGCGGCGCGGTGAGCCGGCGGCGGCGGCGGCAGCGCCTCCACGTCCTTGGAGAAGCGTGGGCGCGGCAGCAGCAGCCCGGCCAGCCCGCGCGGCAGCAGCACGAAGGACAGCAGCAGGATCAGGCCGTAGACCATGAACTGGTACTCGGCGAAGACCTGGAGCTTTTCCGGCAGGTAGGTGAAGACGACGGCGCCCAGGATCGGGCCGGTCAGCGTGCCCAGCCCCCCGACCACCGCCATGACCAGCGCCTCGACGGACCGGTGCAGGCCGAAGGTCTCCGGCCCGAGATAGCCGACGAGATGCGCGTAGAAACCGCCCGCGAGCCCGGCCAGCGCCGCGCTCAGCGTGTAGGCGTTGCGTTTGGTCGCGGCACGGGCGACGCCGATGCTGCCGGCGGCGACCTCGCTGACGTGGATGGCGAAGAAGGCGCGGCCGTAGGGGCTGGTGATGAAGTTGCGCAGCAGCCACACCACCGCGGCGACCACCGCCAGCATGATCTGGAAATAGGCGACCGGGTCGATCCGCCAGCCGAACAGGCTCAGCGTGCGGAGCGAGGGCGACGCCACGCCGCTGAGGCCCACGACGCCGCCGGTCACCGAGGTCCACTCACGCACCACCTCGTAGAAGATCATGCCGAAGCCGAGCGTCATCATGGCGAGGTAGAACTCGCGGACCCGGCCGGCGGCGAAGGACAGCAGCCAGCCGCCGGCCCCGCCCATCGCCGCCCCGGCGACCAGCGCCAGCGGCAGGGGAAGCCCCAGGTTCTTCATCAGCAGGGCCGACCCGTAGGCGCCGATGCCGAGAAAGCCCGCGTGCCCCAGCGAGATCTGCCCGGCGACGCCGGTCAGCACGTTGATGCTCTGGGCCAGCAGGATGTTGACCAGAAGAAAGGACCAGATCTGCACGGTGGAGCCGCTGGCGAATTCCGCCGCGACGCCGAGCGCCACGAGGAGAGCCGCGACCACCGGAGTCCGGGTGAGAAACGTGAGGGAGTTCCGCATCGCTGGCGCCTTACACCTTCGTAAATTCCTTGCGGCCGAACAGGCCCTGCGGGCGGATGGCGAGGATCACCATCAGAATGGCGAATGCCATGCCATGTTCGGCCGCGGTGGAAACGTAGCCGCCGACCAGCTTCTCGATGACGCCGAGCGAAATGCCGCCGACCAGCGCGCCGGCCGTGTTGCCCATGCCGCCGAACACCGCCGCGACGAAGCCCAGCACCATCAGGTTGAAGCCGAAACCGGGATCGACGGTGCCGGTGATCTGGGCGACCATCACCCCGGCGATGCCGGCGAGCACGCCGCTGGCGACGAAGGACAGCACGATCACCCGGCGCACCGGGATGCCCGCCAGCGCCGCCGCGTCGGCGTCGTGCGACACCGCCCGCACCGCGCGGCCCCAGGCCGACCGGCGCAGGAACAGCTCCATCGCCACCATCAGGGTCAGCGACAGGCCGAGCACGGCGAGATACTGGGAAGACACCTGGACGCCGGCCAGATCGACGAAATCCATGCTGTCGAAGACCAGCGACGGAAAGGCGATGGCCTGTGACCCGAAGACGGTCGACACGAAGCCCTGGAGGAAGATCCCCAGCCCCAGCGTCGAGACCACCCAGCCCATGCTGTCACCGGCCTTGAGCAGCGGGCGGATGGCGATCCGCTCCGCCACGATCATCAGCCCGCCGGCCAGCAGCACGCCGAGCAGGACCGCCAACGCGATCGGCATTCCCGCGCCCAGCAGCGCCACCGTGGCGACCGAGGCGGTCATCAGCAGCGATCCCTGGCCGAAATTCAGCGTGCGCGTGGTCCAGAAGGTCAGCGACAGTCCCATCGCGATGAGCGCGTAGACCGCGCCGACGCAGAACCCTGAGAAGATGAGTTGCAGCACGAAATGCATGGCGTCGTCCTTGTCCTGCGCGCCCTTGAAAAGCCCTCTCCCCTGACGGGAGAGGGGCTTTCTCAATCCTTGACGATCTTCAGCGCGATCTTGTCGGCCACCTTGGCATACTCGAAGATCGCAACGTCCTCCGGCGCGATGGCATGGTGCTTGATGGCCGAGAAGGAATAGGTCGCGTTCACCCCGCGCAGGCCCTGGATGCCCTCGATGGCCGTCGCGATGGCCTTGGGGTCGGTCGAGTTGGCGCGCTTGATGCCCTCGAACAGCACGTCGGCGGCGTCGTAGGCGTTGCTGACCGACAGCGACATGAAGATCTGCGGGCGCTGCGGGTCGTTGCCCCACCAGCGGTCGGTGCCGTATTTCGCCTTGTAGGCGTCGGCGAAGCCCTGCGCCGCCGGGTTCAGCGTGTCCTCGCCGAAGACGTAGACCATCGAGCCGCGCGTGCCGACCACCAGATCGCCGGCCGCCTCCTGGTAGGGGATCGACAGGGCGCCGTTCGACGCCACCAGCGGCACGTTGTAGTTCAGCCGCGCCATGGTGCGGCGGATCACCGCCAGATCGGCGCCCAGCCCGACGCAGACCACCACGTCGGCCCCGGCCCGTTGCAGGCGGGCGACCTGGGCCGTCATGTCCTGGGTGCGTTGGTTGTAGGTCTCCACCGCGACGGGGGCGGCGCTGCCGGCCGCTTTCAGCTCCTTGCCGATCATGTCGGCGCCGGACACGCCGTAGGCGGTGCTTTCGTGGACCAGCCCCGGCTTCTTGAAATTCTTGGCGACGTATCGGCCGAGCACCATCGACTCGACGTCGTTCTGGAGCGCGAAGGAGAAGACGTTCGGGCGCGGCTTGCCGCCGTCGGGGTAGGTGACGGTCGGGGTCTGCGCCACCGGGTTCATGTAGGGGCGCCCGTCAGCGGCGGCCATCTCGATCACCGCCAGGGTCGGACCGCTGCCCGCCGGGCCGATGAAGGCGACCAGATCCTTGTTGTCGAGCAGGCGGCGCATGTTCTGCACCGCGCGGTCGGGCACCAGTTGGTCGTCGAGCAGCATCGCCAGCTCGATCTTCTTTCCGTTGATGCCGCCCTTGGCGTTCCACTTCTCGATGGCGAGTTCGACGCCGCGCCGCCCGCCCTCGCCGTACTCGTTGTAGGGGCCGGTGAGGGCCGAGGTCATGCCGATCTTGATGCTGTCTTGCGCGGCGGCGGAGCCGGCCGACAGGGCGATGGTGGCGGTCAGGGCGGCGGCCCCGATCAGGCCAATGACGGAACGGCGGTGCATGGCGGTCCTTTCCTCCCATGAGCGGCGAGCCGTGCGGGGCACGCCTTACGAAATGAACTATGAGTCATTTTTCATGGAGAATGTATCTTGGGCAAACTGTGGGTGCAACGGCATAATTGAGGAATTTGCATGCACCCCCCTCCCCGCCCTTCCCCACCAATCAGGCGAAAGGGCATTTACAGCTCTGTCGATCAAGTTTTTAGCCAGCCAAGCGCCTCCCTTTCCCCCCCCACCCGGCAGAGGGAGGGTCGGAGGGGGAGCGAGCCCCTTCCCAAAACACTCGCTTGACTGAAATATGAATCATGGTTCATTGTTTGCTCAACAAGCGAAGCATCGTCTCCGCGACAAGACGCGAAGGGAGGCACCCATGCCGTCATCCGCCGCACGCAACGACCGTTTCCCGCCCGACCGGCTACTGGCGCTCCACCGCACCATGCAGCTGATCCGCGCGACCGAGACCACCCTGGCCAAGCTGTTCGCGGACAGCGAAATTCCCGGCTTCATCCATCTCAGCGTCGGCCAGGAAGCGGTGGCCGCCGGGGTGATCGGCGCTTTGGGCCCCCGCGACACCTTCGCCACCACCCATCGCGGCCACGGCCACGTCCTGGCGCGCGGCGTGGCGCTCGACCTCTTCTTCAAGGAGATCATGGGACGGGCCGGCGGCATCTGCGGCGGACGCGGCGGCTCCATGCACGTCGCCGATCTGACGCTCGGCGTGTTGGGCGCCAACGGCATCGTCGGCGCCGGGCTGCCGCTCGCCACCGGCAGCGCGCTGGCCCACCAGACGCGGCGCAGCGGCGGCGTGGCGGTCGCCTTCTTCGGCGACGGCGCCATGGCGGAAGGCGCGCTGCACGAATGCCTGAACATGGCGGCGCTGTGGCGGTTGCCGATGGTCTTCGTCTGCGAAAACAATGGCTGGTCGGAATTCTCGCCGACCTCGCGCCAGTTCGCCGCCACCCTCGACAAGCTCGGCGCCGCCTTCGGCATTCCGCACCGCCAAATCGACGGCAACGACCTCGGCGCCGTCGCCGAGGCCGCGACCGAGGTGGTGGAAGCCGCCCGTACCGGCGGCCCGCGCATCCTGGAATGCATCACCACCCGCTGGCATGGCCATTTCGAGGGCGACCCGCAGCGATACCGCAACGCCGACGAGATCGCCGCCCTGCCGGAGAACGACCCGCTGCGCCGCTCCGCCGAGGCGCTGCTCGCCGCTGGGATCGAAGAAGA
Organism: Azospirillum sp. TSO5; assembly: GCF_003116065.1. Taxonomy (NCBI): domain Bacteria; kingdom Pseudomonadati; phylum Pseudomonadota; class Alphaproteobacteria; order Rhodospirillales; family Azospirillaceae; genus Azospirillum; species Azospirillum sp. TSO5. The sequence goes on from NZ_LGQY01000046.1 coordinate 39,489, forward strand.
GGCGCTGGCCACCCTGGTCGCTTCCGTGGACGCCGACATCGCCACGGCCCTGGAGGCCGCCCGCGCCGACGTCCTGCCCGACTTCGACGCCGCCTTCCGCGACGTCTACACGCCAACCACGCTCACCGCCGGGGCCTGAAGTCTCATGTCGAAGCCGTTGCGCTATGTGAACGCCATCGCCCAGGCCCTGTCCGACGCGATGACGGACGACCCCTCGGTGATGCTCTTCGGCGAGGACGTCGCCGCCGCCGGCGGACCCTTCAAGGCGACCCGCGGCCTGCTGGACACCCACGGTCCCGACCGGGTCCGCGACACGCCGATTTCCGAGGCCTCCATCGTCGGCGCCGCCGTCGGCGCCGCGCTGACCGGCATGAAGCCGGTGGTCGAGATCATGTTCATGGATTTCGTGGCGCTCGCCATGGACGCCGTGGTGAATCAGGCCGCCAAGGCGCGCTTCATGTTCGGCGGGCAATGCAGCGTGCCGATGGTGCTGCGCACGCCGCACGGCGGAGGCTTGAACGCAGGGCCGCAGCATTCGCAATGCCTGGAGGCGTGGTTCGCCCACATCCCCGGCCTGCGCGTGGTCTGCCCGGCGACCGTCGCCGACGCCTACTCACTGCTCCGCGCGTCCATCGAGGCGCCCGACCCGGTGGTGTTCGTCGAGAACAAGGCGCTCTACGCCCTCCAGGGCGACATCGACGTGAACGCCCCGCGCGAGATCGGCAAGGCAAGGATCGACCGGCCAGGGCGCCACGTCACCATCGTCACCTACGGCGCCACCCTCTACGCCGCCCGCGCCGCCGCCGACCGGCTGGCGCAGGACGGCGTCGAGGCGGAGATCATCGATCTGCGCTGGATCCAGCCTTGGGACGAGGAGACCGTCTTCGCCTCGGTCGCCAAGACCCACCGCGTGGTGATCGCGCACGAGGCGGTGCAGGCCTTCGGCGTGGGCGCGGAGATCGCCGCGCGCATCGCGTCGGACCTGTTCGACGAACTGGACGCCCCGGTACTGCGCGTGGGCGCGCCCTTCATGCCCATCCCCTTCGCCAAATCGCTCGAGACGGCCTATCTGCCCGACGCCGACCGGATCGTCGCGGCGGTCAAAGACACGCTCGCCTGACGGACCCACGGGAGGAACCAAGACCATGACCGCTGAAACCACCGCCGGTAACAACGCCATCCTGACGACCCGCGACGGCGCCGTGGGGACCATCACCATCAACCGCCCGGACACGCTCAACGCGTTGAACATCCCGACGCTGCTGGAGCTGGAACGGGCGCTGAGCGGGCTGGAAGCCGACGACGGCGTCCACGTCATCGTCGTGACCGGGGCCGGCGAGCGCGCCTTCGTCGCCGGCGGCGACATCGCCGACCTCGACAGCCGCCAGGGCCTCGCCCATTACCTGGACTTCGCCGAAATCATCCACCGGGTGTTCCGCCGCTTCGAGACCTGCGACAAGCCGACCATCGCCGCCGTCAACGGCTGGGCGCTGGGCGGCGGGACCGAGCTGCTGCTGTCGCTCGACGTCCGCATCGCCGCCGAGACCGCCAAGTTCGGCCTGCCCGAGATCAACCTCGGCCTGTTCCCCGGCGCCGGCGGCACCCAGCGCATCCTGCGCCAGATCCCGTCCTGCCGGGCGCGCGAACTGGTCTTCACCGGCGACCAGTTCACCGCCGCCGAGGCGGTGGCCTGGGGCCTGATCAACCGCACCGTGCCCAAGGCCGATCTGATGGCGGAAGCGATGGCGACCGCCAACAAGATCGCCGCCAAGTCGCCGCTGATCCTCAAGATGATCAAGCGCACGCTCCGCCATGGCGCGGAGATGCCGCTGGGCGCCGCGCTGGCCTACGAGCAGGCGATGATCGGCCTCGTGCTCGACACCAAGGATTCGCACGAGGGGTGCAAGGCCTTCCTGGAGAAGCGCAAGGCCGCCTTCACGGGGTGCTGACCGATGGTCCGTGATCTGGTGATGCCCAAACTGGGGCTGACGATGACTGAGGGGGTACTTGCCGAATGGCGAGTGCTGCCGGGCCAGCCCTTCAAGACCGGCGACGTGCTGGTCGTGGTCGAGACCGACAAGATCGCCTCGGAGGTCGAGGCCGACAGTGACGGCGTGCTGATCGAAACCACCATCCCCGCCGGCGAGACGGTGGCAGTCGGCACCCTCATCGCCCGCTGGTCTGCGGATGGATCGGGCGTGGCGCCCGCACCGGCGGACGGCACCGCACCGCAGACGGCAGAGACTCCCGCGCCTCCCGCGCCTCCCGCGAAGAGCGGCACCACAGCGGGCACGAGGAGCGGCCCCCCGCCCGCCCCAGTCCGAGACGGCGAACGCGTCCTCTCGACACCGCTGGCACGCCGCCGCGCCCAGGCTCTCGGCGTCGATCTGACAACCGTGACCGGCAGCGGCCCGCGCGGCCGCATCAAGATGGCCGACGTCGAGGCGGCGGCGCAGCGGCAGGCGTCAGCGCCCGCCGCGATGCCGGAACCGGTCCGCAAGCCGGCGGCTGCCCCGATCGCAACACCGGCGGGCGGGCGGTCGAAGCCCAGCGCCACGCAGGCGACCATCGCCCGCCGCCTGACCGCCGCCAAGCGCGATGTGCCGCATTTCTACCTCGCCGCCGAGGCTGAGGTGTCGGAACTGATGGCCCTGCGCGAAAGGCTGAACGCCGACGCCGAACCCGGCCTGCCGCGCGTCTCGATGACCCATCTCGTGCTTGCCGCCGTCGGGCGGGCGCTCGCCGCGACGCCCGACATGGATCGCGTGTGGGACGATGCCACCCCCGGCGGCGAGATCCTCTCGCTCGGCCAGGGCGACATCGGCATGGCGGTTGACACCCCGCGCGGGCTGGTCGCCCCGGTGCTGCGCGGCGGCGCCCATCTGCCGCTCGACCAGCTGGCGCGGGAAGCCGCGGCGCTGACCGAGCGCGCCCGCAACGGACGGCTGACCGGCGAGGACCTCCAAGGCGGCGCCATCACCGTGTCGAACGCCGGCATGCACAACGTCACCTTCATGTCCTCGATCATCAACCCAGGCCAGTCGAGCATCCTCGGCGTCGGCAGCGTGCGCTCCGTGTTCCGCCCCGACGAGTCGGGTGCCCCGGTGTTGAAACGTGAACTCGGCCTCGTGCTGTCGGCGGACCACCGGCTGTTCGACGGCGTCGCCGCACTGGCCTTCCTCAACCGCATCATCGCCGGGCTGGAGCGGCCGTTGCGCCTGCTTCGCGCACCCTGACCCGACGACGCCTGACCTGGAGAAGAGACTCCCATGGATTTCCAGCTTTCCGAAGAACAGCGCCTGATGATCGAGACGGCGTCGCGCGTCGGCACCGAATTCGGCCTCGACTATTGGCGCGAGCAGGACGCGAAGAAGAGCTTTCCCACCGAGGCCTGGATCGCCTTCTGCGAGGCCGGCCTCGGCGGCGTCGCCCTGCCCGAGGAGTATGGCGGCTCGGGGCTGGGCATGCTCGACATGGCCCTGGTGATCGAGGCGCTGTCGGCGGCCGGCGGCGGTTCCACCCTGGCCCAGCTCTTCATGATCAACCCGATCTTCGGCGGCGTGGCGCTGGCGAAGTTCGGCACGAGTGCGCAGAAGGACGCGATGCTGCCCGCCCTAATCCAGGGCAGGATGAACTTCTGCATGGCGCTGACCGAGCCCAACGCCGGCTCCAACAGCCTGGAGATCCGCACCTTCGCCCACGCCGACGGGCAGGGGTGGCGCCTCAAGGGTCAGAAGATCTGGATCACCGCCGTGCCCGACGCCCACAAGATGCTGGTCGTCGCCCGCACCACCCGCCTTGAGGAATCCTCCCGCCGCACCGCCGGCATCAGCCTGTTCCTGATCGACGTGGACCGCGCGGGCCTGGACCATCAGGCCATCGACAAGGTCGGCACCCACACGCTGGCGTCGAGCACCGTCTATTTCGACGACGTGCGGGTCGAGCCGGACGAACTGATCGGCACGCTCGACCAGGGCTGGCACCAGCTGCTCGACGTGCTGAACACCGAGCGGATCGTCACCACCGCCGGTCTGGTTGGCGCCGGCACCCTGGCGATCCGGCTCGGCGTCGACTACGCCAAGGACCGCAAGGTGTTCGGCGACAAGCCGGTGGCGTCCTACCAGGGCGTCCAGTTCCCGCTGGCCCAGGCCCACGCCGAGCTGCAATGCGCCCGGCTGATGAACCTGAAGGCCGCGACGCTGTGCGACCAGGGGCAGCCCTACGGCAGCGAGGCCAACATTGCCAAGCTGATCGCGGCGCAGGCGGCGGGCCAGGCGATCGAACGCTCGATGCAGGCGATGGGCGGCATGGGCTACGCCAAGGAATACCACGTCGAGCGGCTGTGGCGCGACGCAAGGCTGTTCCGCTTCGCCCCGGTGTCGGAAGAGATGGTGCTGAACTTCATCGCCATGCACGATCTCGGCATGCCGAAATCCTATTGAGCGGAAATCTTCCGAACGGAGCTGGCGGACAACGCCGGCCGCTCACGTCCCGAGGGAGGGTGACATCGTGGTGAATCTCAGCGCCTTCATCCGTTTCCACGCGCTGCGCACGCCTGACCGGCTGGCGCTGGTCTACGGCGACCAGCGGATCACCTACGCCGGTTTCCTCGACCGCATCGAACGCATGGCTGGCTTCCTGCACAGGGGCGGCGTGCGCGAGGGCGACGTGGTGGCGGTGCTGATGAAGAACAGTGCGGCCTTCCTGGAGATCGCTTTCGCGGCCAGCCACATCGGCGCGGTGTTCCTGCCGATCAACTACCGGCTGGCCGCCGCCGAGGTGTCCTTCATCACCGGCAACGCCGGCGCCAAGCTGATCTTCGCCGACGCCGAACTGGCGGCGGCGGTGGCCGACGACCCGCGCGCGGTGCTGGTGGACACGGCGGCCCAGTCGGACGGGCGCGTCCTTGCCGGAACCGCCGGCGCCGGCAAGGATGCTCCGGTCCCGCCGATGCGGGTGCGCGGCACGCAGGATCTGTTCCGGCTGATGTACACGTCGGGCACCACCGATCACCCCAAGGGGGTCATGCATTCCTATGAGAACTTCTACTGGAAATGCATGGACCATGTGACGGCGCTGGGGCTGTCGGCGCAGGACCGGCTGCTGGCGGTCGGGCCAATGTACCATGTCGGCGCCTTCGACCTGCCGGGCGTGGCGGTGTTGTGGCAGGGCGGCATGATCTGCGTCCTGCGCGACTTCGACCCCGACGCCGTGCTGGCGGCCATCGAGCGGGAAAAGCTGACCGGCGCATGGTTCGCCCCGGTCATGGTGGGCCGCGTGCTGTCCCATCCGGGCCGCGAGCGCTACGACGTCTCCAGCCTGCGATGGGCGGTCGGCGGCGGCGAGCGTACGCCCGAACAGCGCATCCGCGACTTCACCGGACTGTTCGCCAACGCGCGTTACGTGGACGGCTACGGTCTGACCGAGAGTTGCAGCGGCGACACCCTCATGGAGGCGGGCCGCGAGATCGAGAAGATCGGCTCGACCGGCCGGGCGCTCGCTCATGTCGAGATCGGGATCCGCGACGAATCCGGCACCCCCCTTCCCCCAGGCGAGGCGGGCGAGATCTGCCTGCGCGGTCCGAAGATCACCAAGGGCTACTGGAAGGATCCGGAAAAGACCGCGCGCAGCTTCTTCGGCGACTGGTTCCGCACCGGCGACGTGGGGTATCTGGACACGGACGGATTCCTATTCCTGACCGACCGCAAGAAGGACATGATTATCAGCGGCGGCGAGAACATCGCCTCCTCGGAGATCGAGCGCGTCATCTTTCTGCTACCCCAGGTCGTCGAGGTCGCCGTCATCGCCGTCCCGGACGAGCGCTGGGGCGAGGTTCCCGCCGCCGTGGTGGTCCTAAAAGAGGGCGAAAGCCTGGACGCCGAAGCGCTGGACCGCCACTGCCGCCAGCACCTCGCCGGCTTCAAGCTCCCCAAACGCCTGCTGATCCGCGAGTCCCTGCCGCGCAACCCGTCCGGCAAGGTGCTGAAGCGAGTCCTGCGCGACGAACTGATCCCCACCTTCCAGGAGGACACGCCGTGACCGCTTCCGACGACCCTGCGATCATTCCCCTTGCCTCCGCTATCGCCCGCTTCGTCGCCGATCTGACCCTGGACTCCCTGCCGCCCGACGTGGTGGAGAAGGCGCGGGTCTGCCTGCTAAACGGCTACGGCATCGCGCTCGGCGGGCACGACACGCCCTACGCCCCGGTGGCGCGGGCGGCGGCCCTGGCCCTGCACGGCGAACGCAAGGACGTCGGCGACGACGGCGGCGGCGCCACCATGCTCGGCGATGGGCGCAGGACCGGCGTGCCCGGCGCGGCGCTGGCCGGTTCGGCGCTGTTCCACGGCCGCGCCCAGGAGGACACCTGCGGCGCCGCCCACATCGGCGCCATCCTGATCCCGCTGCTGACCGCCATGGTCGAGGCCGGACAGGGGCCGGTCGAGCGGCTGCTGCCGGCGCTGGTCGCCGGCTACGAGGCGGGCGGCCTGCTGGAGACCGCCTATTCGCCGCTGACCACGCCGGCCGGGTTGCGCGCCTCGCCGCTCTACGGCACGGTCGCGGCGGCCGCCGCGGCGGCGTATCTGTTGGACCTGCCCGAGGACCGCATCGCGGCGGCGCTCGCCAACGCCGCCTCCTTCACCGGCGGCCTCCTGCAATCCTTCGACGACGGCACCGACGAGTGGCGTTATCAGGTCGGCGTCGCCGCCGTGAACGGGCTGACGGCGGCGCAGCTGGCGGCGAACGGCTCGGTGTCCGCCCCGGGCGCGTTCGAGGGGCGGGCCGGCTTCGTCCGCGCCTTCGCCCGCACCGGCTGCGACGTCGCGGCGCTGGCCGCGAAGCTCGGAACAGTCTGGTCGATCCGCCGGGTGACCTTCAAGCCCTACCCGGTCTGCGCCTTCAACCAGACACCGGTCACCGCCGCCCTAGCCTTGCGGGACGAACTGGCGGGACGCGCCGTCCGCGCCGTGACCGTGCGCATGAATCCGTTCGAGACCGGCTACGCCGGGATGGATTCCAAGGGGCCCTTCGCCAGCATCTCCGGCACGCTGATGAGCATCCCCTTCTGCATCGCGCTGACGCTGCTGCGCGGAGTGCCGACCATGCGGACGATGACCCGCTACGACGACGCGGCGGTCAACGCCCTGGTCGCCCGCGTCGACCTGATCGCGGACGAGAGCGTCGCCCGCCTGTGCTGCGCCATCGAGGCGACGCTGGACGACGGCACGGTCCTGACCCGGCGGCAGGACATGACGACCGACGATTTCGCCTTCTCCTGGGACGAGGTCGGCGCGCTGGTCCGCCGCATCGGGGGCGAGACCGGGGTGCCATCCGAGGCCTACGACCGGATCGAAGGCTTCGCCCGTGCCTTGCCCCGCGCGAACATCGGAGATCCCTTGGCGGCCTTCTCCTATTTGCCGCACTCCGCACGCTAGTTTCTCTCGTTAAGCGGGCGGGGAACAGCTAGATCCGGATCAGGAACCAAGAGGTAGGAACGAGGATGGCAATGGCCCGGACGGCGACAGGAAAGAAGACCAGGGTGCAGCGGTCGGAAGAGGTGCGCGATGCGTTGTTCCAGGCCGCAGCCGAAGTGGTCGGCGAATATGGCTACGTCGACGCATCAATCACCCGGATAACCCAGCGGGCCAATCTGGCACAGGGCACATTCTACAACTACTTCGCCTCGCGTCAGGAAATCTTCGACGAGTTGCTGCCGGTGCTCGGCGCCAAGATGCTGGCCCACATCCGCCAGCAGGCCGGCGGCGCCAGAACCTTCCTGGAGAAGGAGGAGCTGTCGTTCCGTGCCTTCTTCTCCTTTCTCAAGCGGATGCCTTATTTCCTGCGCATCCTCAACGAAGCCGAAATCTTTGCGCCCAAGGCGCACCGCCAGCATTTCCGCAACATCACCGCCAGCTACCTGCGCTTCCTGCAGAAGGCCCGCGCCGCCGGCGAGATCGCCGATCTCAGCGACGATTCCCTGGAGCCGCTCATCTACATGCTGGTCGCCACGCGCGGTTATCTTGCCTTGCGTTACACCAACGAGAATGGTGTGGTCAATCTGCCGGAGGAGGCGGTCACAGTCTATCTCCAGCTTCTGTCGAACGGGTTGATTGCGCCAAGTCTCGTGCCCATCAACATTGAGGGCAGAAAAGAGCCTTGATTTCGGGGCGGCCGTGTCCCGCCAGGTGGTGTCCGAGACGTGAGGCCGCCCCGCCGGTGTGCTCTCCATAGCTGTCGCAGGCGGGCCGTCCGTCCTGGCCAGCGCTGACGCGCCCTCCAGATTGGCGCTGCGCCGGGAGAGAGTCGTGTGATCCGGGACTGGCAGTTCCAGGCCGAGCAGACGCATAAGGGAGCCGAGACCGTCGCAAACCTGGGGGGAGAATGGTACGGCGTGTCCGGATGGCCGCGGTCGGGGGCACGATGAAGTGGCGGGTCATGGCTGAGGTCACGGGCGAGGATGGTGCGGTGACGCGTCACGTGATCTCCGAGGGTGAGCGCACCGAAGTCGGTCAGGCGGCGACGCTCGGGCTGAGCTTGGCTGAGGGCAAGGCAACCCTGTCCGGCCTGCAGCGCGTCCTGGTCACCGCCCAGGCCGACACGCACTGTCGCCGCCGTCGCCAGTGCAGCCACTGTGGGGCATTGCGCCCGCTCAAGGACCACCGCACCCGCACATTGGTGTCGCTGTTCGGCACGGTGGAGGTGCGCGCGCCCCGCTTCGGCCCCTGCCACTGTGGTGTGGCCTGCCGGCGCAGCCTGACCCCGGTCGCGGAGATGATGCCCGATCGCTGCACTCCGGAGTACGAACGCGTCCTGGCCGAGATGGGCAGCGCGCTGCCGTACCGGCGGGCGCGGGCGCTGCTGGCCGATCTGCTGCCCTTGGATACGGCTCCGGATGTGGAGACGATCCGCCGGCGCACACTCCAGGTTGGGGCTCGGCTCGAACGGGCGGCGCTGGTTCCGCCGGACGAGGGATCGCCGGCCCCGGCGCGGGCGATCACGCTGGCCATCGACGCGGGGCACGTGAAATCGGTGCGGACCTACCAGATGCGCTCGTTCGAGGTGATGATCGCCCGGGCGGCCAAAGATGAGGGTCAGGAGGTGGTCTTCGGCAGCATGCCGGCCGAGGCTGACCGCCAGGTGAAGCAGCTTCATCACGTCCTGCGCCGTCTGGGAGCGACGGCGAGCACGCCGGTCACCATCCTCAGCGACGGCGCGGAAGGCCCCCGGTCCTTGGCCGGGGCGGCCAGTTGCGGCCCGGTGCGCCACGTCCTCGACTGGTTTCATCTGTCGATGCGGGTCCAGCATGTGGCGCAAGCGGTCAAGGGCTGGACAGCGGCGGAGCCGGCCGCCGCGGAGCGGACGGTGCCCCTGGCCGACGCTGTCTCCCGCGTCCGCTGGCGGCTCTGGCATGGCCAGACCGAGCGGGCGCTGGGCTTGATCGGTGACACCCTGACCGACCTCGACGCCCTGTTGGATACCGCCGACGACCGGCAGGTCCGGAAAGTGGCTACGCTGCTGCGCGCTCTGGAGATCTATGTCGTCGGACAGGCCAACCTGATCATCGACTATGCGGCCGCCCGCGGCCGGGGCGATCCCATCTCCACGGCGACGACCGAAAGCACGGTCCAGCGCCTGCTGCACCGGCGCATGGGCGCCAATCAGCAGATGCGCTGGTCCCCGCGTGGCGCTCACCGCATGCTGAAGGTCCGCACCGCAGTGATGAACGGGACATTCGCCGCGGATCACGCCGCCGCCGAGCCATACGCCGGCCGCCCCTTCCGCCCCGCGGCGTGAAGGCCCCCCAGGTTTGCGACGGTCTCAATGGCCTCACCGATGTAGACGGCGCCCTGTTTTTCGATGCACGGGATGCCGCACATGGTGTCGCTCTCTGGAAAAGCGACGGAACTCCTTCCGGAACCAGGCTTGTCAAGGATTTCATTCCCGGCAGCATCGACCCGGGAGGGCCGTTCGCGCGCGATCCGCGACATTTGACGGCGGTCGGCGACCGACTTTTCCTGACATCGGGGACCGGGGACTTCGAAACATACCTGTGGACGACGGACGGCACTGAAGCCGGCACGATTCCATTGAAGGGCGGCATGGTCACCGACACGCGCGAGGGCTTCGACAACGACCTGGAGGCGATGGGCGGAACGCTCTACTTCAACGCAGGCTTCTCTTTGTGGAGGTCGGATGGCACGGTCGCAGGCACCAGGGAGATCAAGAGCTTCGCACCGATTCCCGGATGGAACCCCAACAGCCTCACCGCGGCTGGCGACACCCTGTTCTTCGCGGCCAATGATGGCCAGCATGGCATGGAACTATGGGCCTCCGACGGAACCGCACAGGGCACCCGTCTGGTCAGGGATGTCAATCCGGGGGCTCCCGGAGCGTCGATCTCCGATATGACGGCGGTGGGCGGGGAACTGTTCTTCAACGCCGACGACGGCCGGGACGGGCGTCAGCTATGGATGAGCGATGGCACCGCCGCTGGTACGCGCATGGTCAAGGACATCGCTTCAGGCCCAGGCTGGACAGCGGCAGGCGATCTCAGTGATGTTGGCGGCCGGCTTGCCTACAGCGCTCTCGATCTTCAACAGAACCGGGTGCTCTTCTCGTTCGATCCGGCTTCCTTGAGTGTCGATCGGATCGGCAGAGCCGATGTCTTGGATGCATCCTACGACCCGAAGGCCATCGTTTCGATTTGAGATGGAGACGGTCGGCACACTGTTCAGCGGAGCCAGCCACGCCCGCATGCGTCGTGACCTTCACGAAAAGGATCCCGGCATCGCGGTGCCTGGACTGGACGATGATCCGCCGGTGGCCGGTTCCGTCGCCGGTACCGGCCGCGTTGGATGCCGTAACAGGCCTTAGCTCAAACTCCGGCTTGGGCAGGCGGCCGTCCCCACAGGGATGGTGTGGCAACGGCGGCCGAGCGGCTCGGCCCCAAGCATCAAGGGGGATAGCCATGCACCACCATGCCGGGATCGATGTCTCGTTGGAACCGAGCGGCGTGTGTGGTTTCACCTCGTCCAAGGCGGTCGGGGGCGCGCTTCGGGCCGACGCCAATTGCAATTGCCGCCGTTTTGCGATGGGCTCCATTCTTCAACGGGCATAGATCGGGAAGGCACGGCAGAGTTCCAGGACGCCTTGGCGGGCGATGGTCTCGGCGGTGCTGTTGTCGTCCGGGTTGCGCGCCAGACCGTCCAGCACGTCGGCGATCAGGGACGCGATGCGGGCAAACTCGGCCGCTTCGAACCCGCGCGTGGTGCCGGCCGGCGTTCCCAGCCGGATGCCGGAGGTGATAGCGGGTTTTTGCAAATCGAAAGGGATGCCGTTCTTGTTGCAGGTGAGATGCGCGCGCTCGAGGCTGGCCTCCGCCGCCTTGCCGGTCACCCCGTGGGAGTGCAGGTCAACAAGGACCAGATGGGTGTCGGTGCCACCGGTGACGAGATCGTAGCCCCGCGCCTTCAGCGTCTCGGCCAGAACCCGCGCGTTGGTCACCACCTGGGCGGCATAGGTCCTGAACTCCGGCATCAACGCTTCGCCGAACGCGACGGCCTTGGCGGCGATGATGTGCATCAGCGGCCCGCCCTGGAGGCCAGGGAACACGGCCGAATTGATCTTCTCCGCCATTGCCTCGTCATTGCACAGGATGATTCCGCCGCGCGGCCCGCGCAGCGTCTTGTGCGTGGTCGACGTCACGACATGAGCGTGCGACAGCGGGTTTGGATGGACGCCGCCGGCGACGAGACCAGCGACATGCGCCATATCCACCATCAGGTAAGCACCGACGCGATCCGCAATGGCCCGGAAGCGGGCAAAGTCGATGACCCGCGGAACGGCTGATCCGCCTGCGATGATCAGCTTTGGACGATGTTCGGTCGCCAGCGCTTCGACCTCAACATAGTCGATCAGGCAATCGTCCCGGCGCACGCCGTAGGACACCGCCTTGAACCATTTTCCCGACAGCGTCGGGCGCGCACCGTGCGTGAGATGGCCGCCGGCCTCCAGCGACATGCCGAGGATGGTGTCGCCCGGCTGGAGGAGCGCCAGCAGCACCGCTCCGTTGGCTTGCGCCCCGGAATGCGGCTGAACGTTGGCGTAGCCGCAGCCGAACAGTTGCTTGACGCGGTCGATTGCCGTCCGTTCGATGGTGTCGGCGTGCTCACAGCCGCCGTAATAGCGGTGGCCGGGATAGCCTTCGGCGTACTTGTTCGTCAGAACCGTTCCCATCGCCTGCATGACCGCCGGCGAGACGATGTTCTCCGAGGCGATCAGCTCAATCTGATCGCGCTGCCGCTTCAGTTCCGCCTGGATCGCTGCGGACACAACCGGGTCGTCCGTGCCAAGGGCACGGTCAAAAAGGCCAGTCATTGTGGAGTCTCCCGAAAGCCGGCAAGCCGGCGGTTGTTCTCAGCAGGCGACGACGTTCACGGCCAGTCCGCCCAGGCTGGTTTCTTTGTATTTAGAGCGCATGTCCTCACCGGTTTGGCGCATGGTCTCGATGACGGCGTCGAGCGGCACGAGATGCGTTCCGTCGCCGCGCAACGCGAGGCGTGCCGCGTTGATCGCCTTCACCGCACCCATCGTGTTGCGTTCGATGCACGGCACCTGGACCAAGCCACGCACCGGGTCGCAGGTCAGGCCGAGATTGTGTTCCATGCCGATTTCGGCGGCGTTCTCGACCTGCTCGGCGGTACCGCCGAGGACGGCGGCCAGCGCGCCGGCCGCCATCGAACAGGCGACTCCAACCTCTCCCTGACACCCCATTTCGGCCGCAGAGATCGAAGCCCGCTTCTTGTACAGCGCGCCGATGGCGGCCGCCGTCAGGAGGAAGGTTCGGGAGTCGTTGCGGTTCGCGCCGGGGTGAAACGTCTCGTAGTATTTGAGAACGGCCGGGATGATGCCGGCAGCCCCGTTGGTCGGGGCCGTGACGATGCGCCCGCCGGCCGCGTTCTCCTCGTTGACCGCGAGGGCGTAAAGGCTGACCCAATCGAGCGCGTGCAACGGATCGGCGAGCTGGTTCCCGGCGGCGCACAGGGCGCGGAACAGACCCGGTGCCCGGCGTCGGACGTTGAGCCCGCCCGGCAATATCCCTTCGCTGCCGCAGCCACGTTCGATGCTCGCCATCATGGCGTCGCGGACCCGGTCAAGGAAAGCAAAGGTTTCGGTGTCGTCACGCCGCGAACGCTCGTTCTCCAGCATGATCTCCGCAATGGACCGTCCGGTCCGCCGTCCGCAATCCAGCAGTTCCGCCGCCGACGCGAACGGGTGGGGGGTCCGCAAGTTGTGGTCGGCCGCCGGCTGCAGGGCGTCGTCGCGACAGACGATGGCGCCGCCCCCGACCGAGCAGTATTCGCGCTCGAGAAGCGGGACGGCGCGATCAAAGGCTTTCAGGCGCATGCCGTTCGGATGTGCGTCGAGGATCTGGTCGTAGCGGAAGACAAGGTGTTCTTCTTCACGGAAGGGGATGGGGAACCGTCCACCGATCGGCAGAAGCCCACTGCTGCGGATCTGTTCAACGATGAGGTCGACCGCATCCGGATCGACGGTGTCGGGAAGGCACCCGGACAATCCCAACAGGACCGCGATGTCGGTGCGATGTCCCTTGCCGGTCAGCGCAAGAGAGCCGGACAGTTCCACGGATACTGCGGTCACCCTCGTCGCCTCGTCGGAGGCAAGCAGCTCCGTTACGAACCGATGCGCCGCCCGCATCGGGCCAACTGTGTGCGAACTCGATGGCCCGATGCCGATCGAAAAACATTCGGTAACGCTGATCGGGGCGTCCGATACCGAACGGAGAGGTTTTCCGGATGCTGATGTGGTGTTTGCGTTCGACAAGGCGCTCCTCCTGACGTGGCCCTTGCAGCCAGTCGATTTGGTGCCCCTCTGTCTTTTCGCCTGAGAGCGTTATCCCGTCGGCGGACGCAGAATGCGCCTCTTTCCAGAGATCGTATACATCGTCGCGGTCCTTTTGCCTGAGAGTTTCCGGGGCGGTTGCTCCTTCGGCGCCGGCGTGGCCGGTCTCTCCCGCGCGATGTTGGCCTGATGGCCCGGCTTTTCTCTTGAAGTGTCGTCCGTTGACAGCGCGGATCGCAAGGCCAAGCTGCTTTGTTGGTTGCGGCCTACGTCAACGGGTGCATACAAACCGTATTTCTGATAAATTGGCTGGTCAAGCATTTTCTCCGCCACAGAATTCCAGATACCGCGCCCGCCCCGGATGTCGCCGCGCAGCGTCGCCTGAATGCCGGCTCCGTTGCGTGCGGGCGCGTCCCAAGTGCCGCTCCCGATCGCATGAATTTTCGAGCCGACCACTGCTCCAGGGGAAGCTCGTTGGGGCTACCTCCATGTCCGCGCACGCCAGCCGATAAGGTCCTCCGGACGATCAATGTCGAAGGCGAGGTCCGGATCGCGACGGATCACCGTGGACAACCCCGCCTGCTCGGCAGCCCCGCGGTGAAGCTGAAGGCTGCCCGCACCGTAGGAGTATCGTTCCAGGGCCGGTGGGGTCTGGAACAGCAGGTTCGTTCCGAAACCCGTGCGATCGGAGACCAAGACGCAACGCGTTTCGGCCCGGCTGCGATGGTCCGCGATCACGCGCCGGATGGCCGATGCTGTTGCCAGCGGGAGATCGACAGGCAGGATGAGAACGCCGGTCGCTCCGCGGCCGCGGGCCACGCGGCTCGCCTGTTCCAGCGCGCCGTTGAGGTCGCAGCCCGGTTCCTCGGGCAGCGCAACCATGGAGCGACGGGCGGCAAGCGTTAGAACCTCCTCACTGCGGCTGACCACGATCGTCGCGCTCGTCCCCGCCAGTTCCTCCGCCACCGCCAGGGTGCGCCGCAGGAACATCCCGTTGAGAGTGCGCCTTTCTTCGGGCGAGAGCAGAGGGCGAAGCCGGCTCTTGCCCTCCTCCAGCGGCTTCACCGGTACGATCACCGTGAGGCAGCGCATGGTCACACTCCCCGCACCGCCGCGAGGCAGTCTCGGGCCAGACGCTCCTTGTCGTCGTGATCGCGCATGATGGTGCGGGTGACGACCGGCCGGATGCCGAGCCGCGCGATGTCGGCCGTCAGCCCTCCGTCCGCCTCGTCGATGACGAGCGCATCGATCAGGCCTTCGTAGAAGCGCGCGACGGAAACCGGCGACACCTCCTGTCCGAGTTCCCGCAAAATCTTGGCCGCCGGCCCCTTGATGGCTTGCCCCCCGACGATGGGCGACACGGCGGCCACGGGAGAGCGCCGGCCTTCCAGCCAGCCGCGGACGGCGGGCATCGCCAGCATGGGGCCGATCGACAGGTATGGGTTTGAAGGGCAGAGAACGACGCCCTCCAGGTCCGGCCGTTCCATCAGATCGAGGAAGGACGGGGACGGACGCGCGCCCTGCCCTCCCGCATACTCAAGGGAGTCCAGTGTCGGCTCGCAGCGCAGACGGACGAAATAGTCCTGGAAAGGCAGCGTCCGACCGCCGGAAACGATCATGGTGCGCACGGGATCGTCGCTCATCGGTAAGACGGGATGGGCAATGGCCAGTCGGCGGGCCAGGGCGGCCGTCACCGCGCTCAGGCTCTCCCCGGCCGAAAGCCGGCGCGTGCGCTCGATGTGCGTTGCCAGATCGCCGTCGCCGAGCTGGAACCACGTCTCCCCGCCCAGGCGGCCAAGCGCCGCCATGAAGGACCAGGACTCGCCGGCCAACCCCCAGCCGGTTTCCGGATTGGCGATCCCGGCAAGCGTGTAGGTGACCGTGTCGATGTCCGGGCTGATGTGCAGGCCCAGATGCTCGAAGTCATCGCCGGTGTTCACGACGACCGCCAGTTCGTCGGCCGCCAGGACACGCGTGAGTCCAAGCGCCAGCTTGGCGCCGCCGACGCCGCCCGCCAGTGCTATGATCATCGGAACAAATCCTTCTCGCGCGGTCTCAACAAGTCGCTGCCGGCCCCGTCGCCCCGCGGGTGGCGCAGGCCGCGCACCAGCACGACGGGACGGCCCTCGTTGCTCTGCCCCATCAGCAGCGAGGCCGCCGCGGCGATCTCGTCCGCGGCGGCCACGTCCGTGGCCCGCAGGTCGTAGCCGAACAGGTCGGGGCTGCCCCGCAGATCCTCCAGCGCGGGAAGGCCGCTGACGCCCAGCGCGGTTCCCACGGTGCCGTTGCGCCAGGCGCGCCCGAGGCTGTCGTTGATGATGACGCCGACATCGGCGCCGGTCAGGTCGGCAAGCCGACGTCTCAGGTCACGGCAGGTTCCGTCGGGGTCCTCCGGCAGCAGAAGCACACGCTCCCCGCTCCCGCTCTGGTCGACGTTCGAGCGGTCGATCCCGGCGTTGGCGAGCACCACGCCATGCCGGGTCTCCACGACGATCACGCCGGGAACGCAGCGCAGGACCTCGCGCGATTCACGCAGCACCAGCTCGACGATCCGAGGGTCCTTGCCCGCCGTCCGCGCAAGCTCGACGGCCCGGGCGGAGGGCTCGACCTCCTCCAGCGCGGCATAGCGCCCCTGGGCCTTCGAGACGATCTTCTGGGCCAGGACGAGCACGTCGCCGGTGCGAAGCTCCACCGCCTCCGCGGCGAAGGCATCGACGATCAGCCGCGCCAGGTCATCGCCCGGCGCGACGAGCGGGACGTTGCCCGGCGCCAGCAACTCCAGCCGGGCCGAGCCGGTCCCGTGCCCTGCGTCGTCAAGCCGTCCGCTCATTTGAGTCCTGTGATCATCAAGCCGGCATCCGGAACCTTGTAGGTCTTGTTGATCCAGATCAGCACGGAGGTAAGGCTTTCGGCAACGACCGAATTCGCCAGGGGACCGGCGTCGATCCCACGGAGGCCGGCGTCATCCGCCAGGTCCATTCCGATCCTGCGCGCGTCCTTGTCGTCCGCCGCGACCAGCACATCGCAGGCGATCGTCCGGCCAAGGTCTTTCAACTTGTGCGCCGACACGTTCTGGAAAGCGGATACGACGCGCACCCCGTCGCCGAGCATCTCCTGGATGGCGACGACGCAGGAGTCGGTCGGCGGAAGCTGCACCCGCGCCACCTTGGGCGGGACGAGGGGCACCGTCACGTCGATCAGGATCTTGCCCTGAAGCCGGTCGCGCAGCCCTTCGACGGTCGGGCGCTGGGCGGCGAACGGGACGGTCAGGACGACGATGTCCGCGGCGGAGACGGCGGCGGCGCTTTCCGCTCCCCGGATGTCGCCGCCGCCCAGCCTTTCCGAAAGCTCCGCGGCGGCCGCCTGGGCCTTCGCGCCGTCGCGCGAGCCGATGATCACGCGATGTCCCGCTTGCGCCCAGCGCAGCGCCAAACCGCTGCCCTCCGCGCCGGTGCCGCCGATGACGGCTATGGTGTGTGCCTGAGAAGGCATGGGAGGCCCCTTTTTCTGGAATGTCGAGGTCAGAGATTGGGCGCCGGCTCGCGGCGCCGCTGGGGTGCCACCGGTGTCAGCACGATGTCGCTCAGCGCCGGGGCGTCGAAGCTCCGCGCCCGTCGTTCGGCCGGCACCGGTCCATAGAGCGTCGTCCGCTGCTGCGGCTGCCGCCCGAGCGACCGGATCAGCTGTTCCATGTCCTCCGGGGGAAATTCCTGGCCATGTTCGGTTCCGGCGGCGCGCGAGATGCTCTCGTTCATCAGCGTTCCGCCGAGATCGTTGACCCCGCCGCGCAGCAGGGCCGCCACCCCCTCGGCGCCGAGCTTGACCCAGGAGGCCTGGATGTTCGGAATCAGCGGGTGCAGGACCAGCCGCGCCACGGCGTGCATCAGGCGGACCTCGCGCCAGGTCGGGCCGGTCCGCGCCTGCCCCCGGAGGGACATCGGCGCTTCCATGTGGACGAAGGGCAGCGGCACGAATTCGGTGAAGCCGCCGGTCCGTTCCTGAAGGTCGCGGATGTGAAGGAGGTGCCGGGCCCAGGACGCCGGCGTCTCCACATGCCCGAACATGATGGTCGCCGTGGTGCGCAGGCCGACGCGGTGGGCCGCCTCCACCACCTCCAGCCATTGCCGGGTGGTCAGCTTGTCCGGGCAGATGACCGCCCGGACAGGATCGTCCAGGATCTCCGCCGCGGTGCCGGGCAGCGAGCCCAAGCCGGCGTCCCGCAGCATCTCAAGGAACGTCTGGACCGGCAGCCCGAGCGTCGCGGCCCCCTGCGACACCTCAAGCGGGGAGAAGGCGTGGATGTGCATCCCCGGCACCTCCTCCTTCACCGCGCGCAGCAGGCGGAGGTAGGTGTCCCCGGTATAGGCGGGGTTGATGCCGCCCTGCATGCACACCTCGGTGGCCCCGCGGTCCCACGCCTCGCGCGCGCGGCGGGCAACCTCCTCCAGCGACAGGTCGTAGGGCTTGCCGCGCAGCGCCTCGCTCGTCTTTCCCTTGGAGAAGGCGCAGAAGCGGCATTTGTAGCTGCAGACGTTGGTATAGTTGATGTTCCGGTTGACGACGTAGCGGACGGTCTCGCCGCTGACGTCGCGCCGCAACGCGTCCGCCGCCTCGACGATGGTCTCGACCGTGCCGTCCCGGGCCTGGAACAGGCGGGCAACGTCCTGCTCGGACAGGCGGCTGCCGCCCTGCGCCTTCAGCACCAGACGGTCAATGACGCGATCCGATCCCCGTCCGCCCACGGCGCGGGGGAGCGGCTGGCGCGTGCCGGGCGCCCAATCGTCGGTTCGAACGAAGCCCTGTGCATCGACCAGACGCAGCACCCGCCCCGCCGGATCGGGGTGGCACCAGTCCGTCGCGGCCAGCGCGTGGGACGGGTAGACGGCGAGGCGGCGCAGCAGCGTCAGGCCCTTGCGTTCCGTGGCGTCCTCCAGCGTCGCGAGATCCGGCCAGGGGGCTTCCGGGTTAACGTGGTCGGCGGTGACGGGCGAGATCCCGCCCCAGTCGTTGATCCCCGCGTCCAGCAGCCGCGGAAAGGCGTCGTAGCTGAGGTTCGGCGGCACCTGGATGTTCATGCCCGGCCCGAGGATCAGGCGGGCGGCGGCGGCCGTCCACAGGAGGTCGTCGAAGCCGGGTTCCTCAGCCCCGGCCATGCGCGTGCCGGGCTTGGCGCGGAAGTTCTGGACGATGATCTCCTGAAGATGCCCGTGGCGCTCGTGCAGGCTCCGCAGCGCGAGCAGGGATTCGATCCGCTCCAGCCGGGTCTCGCCGATCCCGATCAGAATGCCGGAAGTGAACGGCACGCGCTGTCGGCCCGCGGCCTCGATCATCGCGACGCGCAGCGCCGGATCCTTGTCGGGGGACCCGTGATGCGGGCCGTCGCGCTCGCCGAGCCGGGGCGAC
The DNA here is from genome assembly GCF_003116065.1 of Azospirillum sp. TSO5. NCBI lineage: Bacteria > Pseudomonadati > Pseudomonadota > Alphaproteobacteria > Rhodospirillales > Azospirillaceae > Azospirillum > Azospirillum sp. TSO5. Next base: position 58,752 of record NZ_LGQY01000046.1, read on the forward strand.
AGGCTCTCCAGCATGATGCCCTGCGACACGCTGACCGCTCTCAGGGCGGCGATCTCCGCCTCGTCCATCACGCCGGCGTTGATGTGCGGAAGCAGCGCCGTCTCGCGAAGCACCAGTTCGCAGACGGCGCGCAGATACTCCAGCGTGCTGCCGAAGCCGAGCCGCGCAAGCGCATCCCGCGCGGCCCCATAGCGCAGCTCGGGTTTGTCGCCGAGGGTGAACAGGGCCTCGTTGCAGCCCGCCGCCTCGCCCGTCCGCGCGATGGCGAGCACCTCGTCGGGCGTCAGGTAAGGGTTGCCGACCTCCCGCGGTGCCTTCGCGAAGGTGCAGTAATGGCAACTGTCGCGGCAGAGGTGGGTGAGCGGAATGAAGACCTTGCGCGAGTGGCTGATCACCCGGCCGTGGCCGCGGTCGCGCAGACCGCGCGCCCGCTCCATCAGTTTGTCGAGCGGCAGGCTCTCGAACTCCCGCAGGAGGCTTTCGGCTTCGGCCGACGAAAACAGGTCCATGATGGCGATTCCGCTCCAGTTCCCCGTGCCTTCAGCGGCCGATGGCCCCCACCAGCCAGAGCAGCGCGGCCATGGCCGCCGCTCCAGTCAGCCCGGCCATGGCCAGCTCCCGCCAGCGCGTCTGCGACGTCACTCCGTGCGCGGTCACGCCCGCCGTGCCGCTGGGGCGGTGCCGCAGCGGCTCCGGCACCGGAGGGGCTACCATCATCGGTGCCGCCTCGAGCACCGTCGCGGGCCGCGGTTGGGCCGGCGCCTCCTCGCGGACGATGGATCCGGCGAAGCAGGAGAAGAACTCGTCCGCCATCCTGCGGGTCGTCCCCTCGATCAGCCGCGAACCGATCTGCGCCAGCTTGCCGCCGACGTTCGCTTCCAGTTCGTAGCGCAGGACCGTCGCCGCCCCGTCGGCCGTCAGCGTCACATGCGCCTGTCCCTTGGCGAAACCGGCGGCACCGCCCGTCCCCTGGCCGGTGATCGTGCAGCGGTGGGGCGGATCGAGATCGCTCAGTTGGACGCTGCCGCCGAAGCTGGCCTTCACCGGCCCCACCTTCGCGACGACCTTCGCCTTCCAGTCCGTTGGGCTGAGCTTCTCGACGGTCTCGCACCCGGGAATGCATCGGCCCAGCACCTCCGGATCGTTGAGCGCCTCCCACACCGCGTGGGGTGGGGCCTCGATCCGGTATTCGCCATTGATCTGCATCGTTCGTCCTTTTCCACTCAGCATCGGCACGCGCGCGGTGTCACCTTTTCTAGCCTCGCGCCTCGCGCATCCACCGGTGCAGATAGGCCGGTTTCAGGGGAACCTGGTTCACGTTGATGCCCAGCCCGGCGAGCGCATCGGCCACCGCGTTGGCGATGGCCGGCACGGCACCGATCACCCCACCCTCGCCGACGCCCTTGAAGCCGCCGAGCGCGTCGACCGTCGGTGTCTCGATGTGCGCGATGCGGATCTCGGGCACGTCCATCGCCGTCGGCATGACGTAGTCGAGGAGGTTGGCGTTGAGGAGCTGCCCGTCGGGGCTGTAGATGAACTCCTCCATCAGCGCTTCGCCCAGGCCCTGCACGACGCCCCCGTGAATCTGGCCGTCCACGATCATCGGGTTGATCAGGCGGCCGCAATCATGCACGACGACGTATTTCTCGATCGTGACGCGGGCGTCGTCCGGGTCGATGGCGACCTGAGCGATGTGCACGGCGTTGGCGATGGTCACCATCGGCGGGTCGTAGTAGTCGGTCGCCTCCAGCCCGTAATCCTCACCTTCCGGCAGTCCCTGGCGGCCTACCGAATAAGCGATGCGGGCGATCTCCTCAAAGCTGACGTTGAGCAGGCCGGCACCGACCACCTCGGCCCGGCCCTCGCGCAGCACGATGTCGACGGGGGCGACCTCCAGATTGTGCGCGGCGATGCGGCGCATCTTGTCCGCCACCTTGGCCCCGGCGCGGATGACGGCGCCGCCGCCGGTGATGGCGCTGCGGCTCGCCACCGTGTTGCTTCCGTAGGGCGACAGGCCCGTGTCGCCTTCGATGATGGTCACATCCTCCAACCGGCAGCCGACCTGGTCGGCCACGAGCTGGGCGAAGGTGGTGAGGTGGCCCTGCCCGGCGTTGGCGTGGCTGATGTAGGCGGTGACGTGGCCCTGCGGATCGACGCGGATGATCGCGCTGTCGAAGCCGGGCACCCGCGCCAGCCCGCGGGCCCGCCATCCCGGCGCACCGGTGCCCGTCGATTCCGTGAAGTTGCAGATGCCGATGCCGCGCAGCTTCCCGTCCGCCGCCGCCGGCCGCTCGCGGAACGCGTGGTAGCCGGCCATCTCCAGCGCCCGCTCCAGGCACTCGCGGTAGCTGCCGACGTCGTAGCGGACGCCGACGGCGTTGGTCCAGGGAAACTCCTCGTCCCGGATCAGGTTGCGGAACCGCACCTCAGCCGGATCGATGCCCAGCTTGCGGCCGATGCGGTCCATCATGCCTTCCATGGCCAGGAAGCAGGTCGGCTGCGCCACGCCGCGGTAAGCGCCGGCGGGGCACGTGTTGGTGGCGATGGAGTAGGCCTGATAGGCGTAATTGCGGATCCGATACGGGCCGACGAGCATGCGGGCGCCGCCCGTCGCCTCCAGCGTGGTGCCGAAGGGGAAGCTCGTGTAGGCGCCGCCGTTCGCCAGCATCTCCAGCCGCACGGCCCGGATCACGCCGTCCCCGTCGAACGCCGCCTCCACGTCGTAGATGTGGTTGCGGGAGTGGATGTTGTTCAGCAGCTCCTCGCTGCGGTCCTGGACCCACTTGACCGCGCGGCGGTAATGGCGCGCCAGGGCGACCGTGATCACGTCCTCGGGATAGACGTTGGCCTTGGTTCCGAAGCCGCCGCCGACCTCCGGGACCACCACCCGCAGCTTCGATTCCGACATGCCGACCAGCCCGGCGACGCCGGTGCGGACGATGTGCGGGATCTGCGTGGAGGTGTGGAGCGTGATGGAATCCCCGGTGTGGTCGGGGATGGCGAAGCAGCCCCGCGGCTCCATGGGAACGCCGCCCACCCAGCCGCTGCGGAAGCGCTCGCGCAGGGTGAAGGGTCCGGCGGCGAAGGCCTCCTCGAAGCCCGGGGTCGAGAACTCGCCCTTGTAGGTGATGTTGTTCTCGATGTGGGCGTGCACGCGCGGGGCATCCGGTCGGCGGGCCTCCTCCACGTCCGTCACCGCCGGCAACGCCTCGTACTCGACCTGGACCAGCCCCATGGCGTCCTGCACCGCATAGGGATGGTCGGCAAGGATGATCGCCACATGCTCGCCCACATAGCGGACCTCGTCCACCGCCACGGCATGGCGCAGGCTGTTCACGTAGCCAGCAATGGTGGTTTCCGAATCCATCGGCTTGATCAGCCTGGCGAGATCATCGCCGGTCAGGACCGCGAAGACGCCCTCCAGCGCCACCGCGGCGGTGCTGTCGATCGACAGGATCCGCGCGTGCGCGTAGGGCGAGGGGACGAACCCCACATACAGGGTGTCCCTGGGCTCGGCGATGTCGTCCAGGAACTGCCCCTTGCCGCGCAGGAGATAGTCGTCCTCGCGTCGCTTCACACTGCGGCCGACAAGGCCGCCCGCCTCGGTGCCAGTCATCGGCTCTCCTCCTGAACGCCGGTCCGGGCGGCGCGAATCGCTACGGCCGCGGCCTTCACGGCGGTGACGATGTTCACGTAGCCGGTGCACCGGCAGAGATTGTTGGTGAGGGCCGCGCGGATCTCCTCCGTCGACGGGTCCGGGTTCTCCGCGAGCAGTTCATGCACCGTCATCAGGAAGCCGGACGTGCAGAACCCGCACTGCAGCGCATGGTTCTCGTGGAAGGCCTGCTGGACCGGATCCAGCGCGGCGCCGGGGGCAAGCCCCTCCACCGTCACGACCTCCGACCCGGACAGATCCACCGCGAAATGCAGGCAGCTCCGCGCCGTCCGCCCGTCCAGCAGGATCGTGCAGGCACCGCAGACCCCGTGCTCACACCCGATGTGCGTGCCTTTCAGGCCGAGTTCGTGGCGCAGGAAATCGGCCAGGAGGTAGCGCGGCTCCACCAGCCGGACGTACCGCTTGCCGTTGACCTTGATGTCGACTTGCACCTTGTCGCCGGACATGCTCATCCCTCCGTCGTGCGGCGCGCCTCTGCGGCAGCCTCTTGCAAAGCCCGCACCACCAGGACGCCTGCGAGGTGCTTGCGATAGGCAGCGTCGGCATGGATGTCGCTGCCCGGTTCCACGAAAGCCGTCGCCGCGTTGCCGGCCTCCGCCAGCGCTTCGGGCGAAAGATCGCTGCCGGCCAGCAGGCGTTCGGCCGGAGCGATGCGGATCGCGCAGGGGGCGAAGCCGATGCCCGCCAGCCGGGCCTCCAGGCAGCGGCCGGCGCCGTCGAGTTCGACACGGGCGGCGACACCCGCGATGGCGAATCCGTGAGCCCGCGGGCCGACCTCCGTGAAGGCGCTTCCCGATCGCGGCGGATCGACCGGCACGGTCACCGACTGAAGATACTCGTCCGCCTCGATGGTGGTGGTCAGCTCCGAGACGAAGAAGTCGGACGCTCCCACCCGACGTTCTCCCCGTGGTCCGTTGATGAGGAACTGCGCGTCGAGCGCCACGGCGACCGCCGGCAGTTCGGCGCTCGGGTCGGCGTGGGCGAGGCTTCCGCACAGCGTGCCACGGTTGCGGTTGGCGGTCGAACCGACAAAGGGCATGGCCTTGTGGAGCAGGCGGCAGGCCCGGCCGATGTGAGCGGACTTCTCCACCGCGATCTGGCGGGTGCCCGCCCCGATCTCCACCCCGCCCCCGGCGTCGCCGATAAAGGCGAGGGACGGGCAATGCGTGATGCTGATCAGGGCCTCCGGGCCCGCCATGCGCATGTTCATCAGCGGCACCAGACTCTGGCCGCCGGCGAGGATGCGCCCGTCGCTGCCATAGCGGCCCAGCAGGTCCACGACCTCCTCGATGCTCCTCGGAGCGTGGTAATCAAACGACGCCGGTTTCATGCATTCGCTCGCGGTGGTCCATTGACGGCGGGTTGCGCGGCGCGAAGACGCCGCCTGGATCGCGTCCGCGCGGACGCGGGTGGGCTCAGACCGACCCCGGATAGGGATGGATCGGCGCGTGGCTGGTGGCTTCCTTCGGGAAGACGATCTTGAGCTTGCCGTCCTGGAACTGCCCGGGGTAGACCGGGGCCTGTCGGTTGAGGCCGTCGGAGTCGTACCCGTTGGCGCCGAAGAAGGTTTCGCTCTTGACGCTCCGGAAGGCCTTCTGAATGGCGGCCGGATCGCTGATGGTGCCGGCCTGCTGCATCACCTGCAGATAGGCGATCACGTCGTGCGCCCCGACCGCCGCGACGAAGTCAGGTGGCGGGTTGCCGTACTTCGCCTGATAGAGCGTCACGAAGTCGGGGCCGGTCCCGATGTACGCGTCCTTGGTGGCCGCGACGCTGCTGTCCCACAGCAGCGGGACGAGCATGCCGTTCACCGCGTTGCCGAGCGGCTCGCGAACGCCCGACGGCGATTCGATCACGACGCAGCTCGGGAACCAGTTGATCGCCTGCATCTCCTTGACGATCGCGACGACATCGTTGCCGAGCGCGTTGATCACCAGGCAGTCGGGCTGCTGGCGCCGCGCCCGCGAGACCGCCGTGGCGTATTCCTGCGAGCCGGGCGGGTAGTATTCGACCCCGGTGAGCTCCAGCCCGGCCTGCTTGATGTCTTCGGGGAAATACTCCTGGCCGGTGTAGACGCCGAGCTCGTCGTTCGGCGTGACCATGGCCACCCGCTTAACCTTCGGCTTGTCGAGCGTGCCGGCGAGCTGCATGAGCTGGCGGTACATCAGGCTGAACGGCGGCAGCGCCGAGAAGAGCCAGGGGTTTCCCTTCTGGCTGGAATAGACGCCGTCCACCTGCGACCAGATCGCCATCATCGGGCGGCGCAGCCGCTGCGCCACCGCCACGTTCGCCTTCACGATGGCGCTGCCGCCCGAGGCGAGGATCATGTGGGCGCCGTCGCCGGTCGCCGCGCGCTCGACCAGCCGGCCCGCCGTCGTCGCCTCGGTCTTGTCGTCGTAATACTGGGTCTCGATCCGGTAGGCCTTGCCGCCGATGGTCACGCCCTGCGCGTTGATCCGCTCGACCGCCAGATCGATGCCGCGCCTCAGCTCGGACGCGTAGATGTTGTAGGCGCCGGTGAGGCCGACGACCACCGCCAGCTTCAGCGTCTCGGTTTGCGCGTAGGCGCTGCGGATGCCCCCGACCGCCGCGAGGGTCGCCGCGGCTCCCGAATATTTCAGGACGGTTCGTCTGTTGTGCATGTGATTAGCCCCCTATCCCAAATAACTTCTGACGAGTTTTTCATCGGAAAGAAGATCGGCAGCGTCTCCCGTGTAGGTCACGCTTCCCGTTTCCAGCACGATCGCGGTGCGGCAGAAGCCGAGCGCGATGCCCGCATCCTGCTCGACGAGCAGGATCGTGGTTCCTTGGGCGTGGATTGCCTCCAGAATGCGCAGCAGGGATTCGACGATGATCGGCGCCAGGCCGAGCGAGAGCTCGTCGATCATGAGCAGCGCCGGCTTGCCCATCAGGGCGCGGCCGATGGCGCACATCTGCTGTTCGCCGCCCGACATGGTCCCGGCCAGCTGCCGGCGCCGCTCGCGCAGGCGCGGGAAGTGTTCGTAGACCTCCTCCAGGTCGCGGGCCAGGTCGCGCGCCGTCTTTCCGCGCCGCGCGAAGGCACCCAGCTTCAGGTTCTCCTCCACCGACAGCCCGCTGAAGATCCGCCGCCCTTCGGGCGCCTGCGTCACGCCCAGCCGGACGATGTCCGCCGAGCTCAGCCCGGCGGTGCGCTCGTCGCGGATGCGGATCTCGCCCTGGCTGATCGGTATCAGGCCGGAGATCGCCTTCATCAGGGTCGTCTTGCCGGCGCCGTTGGAACCGACGAGCGCCGTCAGGTCGCCGGGCCGTATCGACAGGTTGATGTCGCGCAGCACGGGGATGGGGCCATAGCCCGCGTGCATGCCGCGGATGTCGAGCAGAGGGCTCGTGGAAGCCGGCAAGGCGCTCATTCCCGTGCCTCCCCTTCGTGATGGCCGCGGCTGCGGTCGGGTTGCGGCGGCGCCGCGCTGCGCTTGAGCGCGGAGGAGATGTTCCCGAGGTAGGCGCGCTGCACCTCCTCGTCCGCCAGGACCACCTCGGGCGGGCCTTCCGCCAGCTTCCGGCCCCGCGCGAGCACGACCACGCGGTGGCTGATCGCGGAGACGGCCTTGATGATGTGCTCGATGAAGAGGATGGTGGCGCCGTCCGCGTTCAGGGCCTTGATGAGGGTCAGCGCGTCGGCGACCTCGACCTGGTTGAGGCCGCCCAGCGGTTCGTCGAGGAACAGCAGTTCCGGGTCGGTCGCCAGGGCCCGCGCCACCTCCAGCCGCTTGAGCCCGGCCGTGGTCAGCATGCCCGTGCTCTGCCGGCCCATGGCGGTCAGTCCGGTCCGCTCCAGGACTTCATCGGCCTTGAGCCCGGCGGCGCGGGCGTTTCTCGACGCACCCTCCTTCCCGAAGCGTGCTGCCAGCAGCACGTTCTCCCGCACGGTCATGCTCGGGAATGGCCGGGGGACCTGGAAGGTACGGGCGAGACCCAGCCGGTTGCGCTGGTACGGAGGCAACCGCGTGATGTCGGTCTGGCGGTACATGATGCGGCCGGCGGTCACCGGCAGCTCGCCGGTGAGAAGATTGACGAAGGTGGTCTTGCCGGCACCGTTCGGTCCGATCAGGCCGAGGATTTCGCCCTGTTCGATCGAGAGGTCGACGTTGCCCACGGCTTGCAGCCCGTCGAATCGCTTGGTGAGGTCGGCGCATTGCAGGAGCGGCATGGTCAGCGAACCCTGTAGCGGCTGTAGTTGGCCTTGAGCGCCGACCAGGACATGGCCTTGGGGCCGTCGCTGAAGAGGCGGATCAACCCGTCCGGCAGGAAGAGCACGATGGTGACGACGATCAGGCCGGACACGATGAAGGTGTATTCGGCGAACTCGACGCCGATCAGCTCGTCGAGCAGCAGGATGATGGCGACGCCGATGGGCGGGCCCCAGACCGTGCTCTTGCCGCCCAGGAACACCATCACCACGATCTGGAAGGTGAGCTTGAGACCGAAGGCCTCGTTGGCTTCCACCACCCCCAGCCACGCGGCCCACACCGAGCCGACCAGCGATGTCAGGGCTGCGCTGACCACGAAGATGGTGACCAGCAGCTTCGTCGAGGGCACGCCCAGAGCGGCGGCCGCCGCGCGGTCGTCGCGGAAGGCCTGGAGCGCGGCGCCCCACCGGGAGCGGTCCAGGCCGATGCCCAGCCCCATGGCGGCGACGGCCAGCACCAGCATCAGGCCGTAGAACACGAGGTTGTAGTCGCGCGCCGAGAGATCGGCGAGGCCGATCCAGTTGATCACGTTCACCGCGATGCCGCCGCGAAACCCGAACGCGCTCATGTTGAGGACGAGGTTGCGGACTCCTTCGGCGACCAGCAGGGTGGCGATGACGAAATAATGTCCGCGCAGCCGGAGGGTCGGGACGCTGACGAGGAGCGCGATCAGGATCGAGAGCGTCATCGCCCCGGCGACCGCCGGCAGCAGCGAGACGCCGTTGATCAGCAGGACGGACATGGCGATGGCGCCCGTCCCGAAGAAGGCGGGATGCGCGAGCGACAGGAGCCCGGCATACCCCCCGACCAGGTTCCACGCCTGCGCCAGCGCCAGATACATCAGCACCATGGTGGCGACGCGGAGCCCGTAGTCCCCGAGGAACCAGGGAAGCAGCACCGTCACCGCCAGGAAGCCGGCCGGCAGCAGCCAGGCGCCGGGCGCCGGGAGGCCGTCGGGCGCACCGCCCATCGGCAGGGCCGACGCCATCCTGGCCTTTGCATCATTCGTCATAGAACTTCTTCCCCATCAAGCCGGAGGGGCGGAGGAACAGGATGGCGAGAACCAGGACCGTGCCGATCACCGTGCTGTAGGTCGCGCCGGCGTAGTTCCCGATCGCGCTGTTGGTGATGCCGAGCAGGATGGCGCCGACCAGCGGCGCGACGATGCTGCCCAGCCCGCCCAGGACGTTCACGATCAGGATGTTGATCAGCAGGTGGTCGCCCATCTGCGGCGAAATCGTGTAGACGAGCGCCGCCAGTCCGCCGGTGGCGCCCGCCAGCATGGCCGACAGGACGGCGACGAGGCGGTAGATGGATCGGACGCGGATGCCGACGAGCTGCGCGGCTTCGGTGTCGAGACGCGTGGCGCGGATCGCCGCTCCCGTTTCGGTGCGGTCCATGAACCACCACACCGCCGCGGTCAGGCCCACCGCGATCAGCATCACCACGATCCGCGCGTAGGTGAGCTGCGCGTCGCCCACCCGGACGGACCCCTGGAGATAGCTGGGGACCTCGATGCCGCGGACATCGCCGGTGAAGGCTTGGAGAAGCAGGCCGACCAGCACCAGGTTGATGCCGTAGGTCAAGGTGAGCCCGAGCGACGCCGGTCCCCGCAGGATATGGTCCAGGGCACCCCACTGGATGAGCCATCCGATCGCGCCGGTCACCATCATGGTCAAGGGCAGCGCCAGGATGGGATCAAGGCCGGCCTGCCAAAGCAGGTAGGACGTGTAGCCGCCGACCGCGGTCAGGGCCGCGTAGCTGAGGTTCAGGACGTTCAGCACTCCCCAGATCAGGGAAAATCCCAGGGCGCCGATGGCGTAGAGCCCGATCAGCAGGAGCGCGTCGAAGACGATTTGTGTCGCGAGACCAGTCATGTCACCTCGTTTCCGGCCAGCATCACTGGCCGCAGGGTGTATTTCCGGATCATGCCGGCCCGGATGGGGATGGCCCCTGCCGAAGCGCCATGAGGACCTTCTCCGCCGTGATCGGCAGCGATCGCAGGCTCACGCCGGTCGCCGCGGCGACGGCGTTGGCGATGGCGGCCGGCGGCTCGATGCAGGGCGGCTCGCCCACACCCTTGATCCCGAGAGGGCCGGCCTCGCTCGCCCGTTCGACCAGGATGGATTCGACGTTGGGAACGTCGAGGGACGTCGGCATCTTGTAGTCGGTGAGGTTGGCGTTCAGGACGCGCCCACCTTCGAAGACGATCTCCTCCGACATCGCCTGGCCCAGCCCCTGGGCGACGCCCCCTTCGATCTGCCCCTCGATGTAGGTGGGGTTGATCGCGAAGCCGACGTCCTGGGCGACGACGTAACGATGGATGGCGATCTCGCCCGTGCCGGGATCGACCGACAGGTCGACGGCGTGGGCGTGGTAGCTCGGCGTGTTCCAGGCCGGCAGGGGGTGGTTCTCGACGCGGGAGCGATCGTAGGGAGTCGGCGGGGCGTTGGTGGTTCCGTGCGCGATCAGCCCGCCGCCGGAAAGCTGCGAGATCCGGGCGAGTTCCGCGATCGGGATCGACCGGTTGCCGGAGAACACGCATTTGCTGCGCAGTTCCAGGCTGTCGACCGGCGCGTTCAGCTCCTTGGCGGCGAGCTCGAACAGTTGGCGGCGAAGCTCCGCCGCCGCGGCGCGGCAGGCGTTGCCGACCGCGAACGTCGTCCGGCTTCCCTGCGCGCCGTAGTCGTAGGGGGAGACCTGCGTGTCCGCCGCCCCCAGCCGGATGTCGGTGACGTCGACGGACAGCTCGTCCGCCAGGATCTGGGCCGCTCCGGTCATGGCCGCGGTGCCGAGCTCGACGGCGCCGCTGACGAGCGACACGCCGCCGTCGGGCGCGATCTTGACGTACACGCCGGCCGACCCGCCGGTCGTCATCCACCAGCCGCAGGCGATGCCCTTGCCGCGGTTCGCCTCCGGCCGGCGGCGGTCCCATCCGATGGCGTCGGCCGCCTTCAACAGGCATTCCTCGACGCTGACGGAGGTCAGGCGCTCGCCGGACGGCCCGAGGTCGCCCTCGCGCACGATGTTGCGCAGGCGCAATTCGAGCGGATCGATGCCGAGCCCGTCGGCGATCAGGTCCATGTGATGCTCGATGGCGAAGTTCCCCATCGGCCCCGACGGCGCCCGGAACGAGCCGGTCGGCACCTTGTTGGTGTAGACGGCGAAGCTTTCCAGCAGCAGGTTCGGGACGTTGTAGGGACCGGCCAGGATTTGCAGGGCGATGGCCGCGACGCCGGGGCCGGAGCCGGCGAAGGCGCCGGTGTCCACCACGACGCGCCCCTGGCGCGCGAGAATCCGGCCGTCGGCGGCGACGCCGCTCCTGACGGTGATGATGGCCGGCTGGCGCGGGTGGGCGGCGGTGAGCTCCTCCTCCGTCGTCGTCATGATGCGGACGGGACGGCCGGCCTTGCGGGCGAGCAGCGCGGCGTAATGATCCACGCCGATCCGCAGCTTGCCGCCGAAGCCGCCGCCGATGCCCGGAACGATGACCCGGATGTTCGAAACCGGAAGCTGCAGGAGCCCCGAAAGGGTGCTCTGCACCTCGAAGGGAAGCTGCGTGTTCGACCAGACGGTGACCGCGTCGCCGTCCCACTTCGCGACGGCGACGCGGGATTCCGTGTAGCCGGCGTGCACGACCTGGGTGGTGAAGCGGTGCTCGTAGACCCGATGGGAGTCGCGGAAGGCCTGTTCGACGTCGCCGTTGCGGATCCGCGCGCGGGCGGCGACGTTGCCGTCGCGGTCGATGACGGGGGAGGCCGTGAAGCTCCGCCAGTCCGGGTGCAGGCAGGGCGCGTCGGGAGCCAGGGCCGCCTCGACGTCGAAGACCGCGGGCAGATCCTCGAACTCGACCTCGATCAGCTCCAGCGCGCGCTCGGCGATCTCGGGCGACGTTGCGGCGACCAGCGCGATCGGCTGGCCGATGAAGTGGACCCGGTCCTTGGCGAGGATCGGCGCGTCCTGGACGACGGGTCCGTAGCGGACGGCGGGAACGTCGTCCGCCGTCAGGACCGCGCGAACACCCGGCAGCCGCGCCGCGGCGCTGACGTCGAGGCGGACGATCCTGGCGTGGGGGACGCGGCTGCGGAACAGCTTGCCGTGGAGCATGCCCGCCAGCACGAAGTCGGAGGCGTAGGGGGCGGTGCCGGTGACCTTTGCCACCGCGTCCAGCCGGGGTATCCTGCGTCCCGCGGCCCGATCGGTCGTCATGGTCATGGCCGTTGCCCCTGCGTGACGGATGCGGCGGCCGCGGCGGCCACGGCGTCCACGATCTTCCGGTAGCCGGTGCAGCGGCAGAGCGTGCCGCAGATTCCCTCGCGGATCTGCTCTTCGCTCAGGCGCTCGCCGGCGTGCTCGTCGAGGAAGGACTTGGCCGTCATCACCATGCCGGGGATGCAGTAGCCGCACTGCACCGCGCCGTGCTCGATGAAGGCCTTCTGGATGGGGTCGAGCTTCCCCGGCGGCGCCAGGCCTTCGATGGTGACGACCGTCCGTCCGCGGCACTGGAGCGCCAGCGTGATGCAGGACGCCACGGCGGCGCCGTCGAGGAGGACGGTGCAGACCCCGCATTCCGCCTCCAGGCAGTTCTCCTTCGTGCCGGTGAGGCCGAGTTCGTTGCGCAGGACCTGCAGCAGGGTCCAGTGCGGCTCCACCGACAGGATCTGCCGATCCCCGTTTATGGTGATGTCCAGATCCACGCGCGTCATGGGGCAACCTCGCGGCGTCGGGAAAGGCACAGCTGGAGCGCACGCTCCACCAGCGTGCCGACCAGCATGCGGCGGTACTCCGCGGAGGCCCGCACGTCGGAAATCGGCCGGCATTCTCCGGAGGCGATGCGACCGGCTTCCCGGACGAGATCCGGATCGACCGTGCGCCCTTCGAGTGCCGCTTCCGCGTCCCGCGCCCGCAGGGTCGTCGGGCCGACGGCGCCGAGGGCGATCCGCGCGGTGCGGCAATACTGGCCGTCGAAGCTGAGCGAGACCGCGACGCAGGCGACCGAAATCTCCATGGCCTTGCGGCGCCCGGCCTTGAGGAACGCCGACCCCGACTCCGCCGGCGGTCTCGCGAAACGGATCCGGGTCAGCATCTCGCCGGAGCGCAGAACGGTGCGGCCCGGCCCGAGCAGGAAGTCGCCGAGCCCCACCGAACGCCGGCCGGCGGAGGATTCGAGCTCCAGCGACGCGTCGAGCGCCAGCAGGGGGACGACCACATCCGCAGCCGGCGAGGCGTTCACGATGTTGCCGCCAACCGTTCCGGCGTTGCGCACCTGGTGGCCACCGACCACGCGGGCGGCTTCGGCGAGCATCGGAATTCCCGCCAGGAAGGCCGGGTGCCGCTCGATCGCCTTGTGCGTCGTGAGCGTGCCGATGGCGAATCCCTCCGCCGTCTCCTCGATCCCGGCGAGGTCGCGCAACCCGGACAGATCGACCAGATGCCGCGGCGCCAGCCGCCCGCGCCGCATCTGGATGACCAGATCCGTGCCGCCGGCGAGGAAGCGGGCGCTCTCGCCGTGACGGTCCGCCAGCGCCAGCGCGTCCGGCAGGGTCCGTGGCTGGTGCAGGTCGAAGGTCATGGCGCGGTTCCGGCCCCCAGTGCCTTCTGGGCAGCGGGCCAGACCTCGGTTCCGAAACGGCGGATGGTCTGTTCGATGGACCCGCCCTCCGCGGCGAAGGGCATGATGATGAAGGAATCCACGCCCGCCCGGCGCAGCGCGACGACATGCTCCGTCACCTCCTCCACCGACCCGGCCAGCGTGCAGGCATCGACATGCCGGTCGGTGATCAGGGGAAGCAGCGGCAGGTATGGCGTGAAGCCCGACGCGTAATGCGCCCCGGCCACCGATTGCAGAGCCTCTTCGGGCAGCGCGAGCCCCTGCTCCGCCAGCGTCGCCATCTTCAGCCGGCCGGCGCCGAGATAGCGGGCGACCGTCGGCCGCAGCGCATCGCGCGCCTGGCGTCCGTCGTCGGTGATGCAGGTGTTGAGTCGGGCGATCAGCCGCACGGAGGACGGATCGCGCCCCGCCTCGCGGGCTCCGCGGTCCACCTCGGCGCGGAAGGCCTTCACCTCCGCGACGGAACCGCAGCCTTCCATGATCGCGCCGTCCGCCACCGCGCCCGCCGAGCGCTGCCCCAGCGGACCGTTGCTGGCGACGTAGATCGGGATGGACTCCCGCAACGGCTTGAAGCTCAGGCGCCCGTGATTGAAGTGGACGACGTCGCCGTGATAATCGACCTCTTCCCCCCGCAACAGGGGACGGATGATCTCGATCGCCTCGCGGATCGCGCGGGCGGGCTTCTTCCGGTCGATGCCGAGTTCCGCGAAGCCCGAAATGCCGGCACCGATGGCCAGCATGGCCCGGCCTCCGGAAATTTCGTCCAGCGTGGCGATCGCCGCCGCAGTGAGCGCGGGGTGGCGGGCGTAGGGATCGGTCACACACGGCCCCAGCTTCAGCCGCGTCGTCTGTGTCGAGAGATAAGTTAGGCAAGAGTACACTTCGCGATAGAAACGCTCATCGGCAAGCCAGCCGGTTTCAAATCCGCTTTCTTCGGCAAGCTTCACGAAATCGAGCATTTCGCGCACATCGTTACGACTAATCATCAGAAGGCCGATAGACATGTCCCGCCCTCGCATTGACTGAATATTATTATATGACACGCCGCGTCAGTGTGACAAGCGCTTAGTGCAGAAAATTTCTGCCGATTATTTAGTCAATACTCTCGACATCGAAATATATATTCTTCGATCTGTCGAGAAACTGTCCATAAAGTTCGTTTCTCATCTGAACCCCGGCCGGCGAGGCGAGGTCCGCGTCGTGCTGCGCCAGATCGGCCACTTCGATGCGCTCGAGATACTGCCAGCCGCTGGTTTCCGCGCCGAGGATCGGCCCGGCGATGCGGTGAACCTTGTAGCTCAGGTAATTGGGGAGGCTGCGGACGAAGGGATAATCCCGCTCCCGCACCCATTGTTCGTAGTCGCGCGGATCCACGCCCGGCTTGAGTGTGCTGATGAGAATTCTGACCGGCATTGTTCAATCCTCCGCCAAGTCTCCCGGTGGCGCTATTCGGCCACCAGCAGCGAGTTTCCGTGAGTGATGGGCCCGATTTCGCCGATGACCCGGACGCGCACCCGGATCGCGTTGCCCGGCAGATAGGCGATGGGAATGTCCTCCGCCTCGACGAGGCGCAGGGACGCCGCGTCCGCGCCGGCGCTGACCGCCCGGCTGTTCGCCAGCCGCTCGGCCTCCGACAGGGCCTCGGCCCGGTCGACGCCGTGGAACACCTGGTCCACCTCGCCGCTCACCTGGGCGATGGCAGCGCCGACGGCGTTGGCGCAGCTCCCGTGATCGACGCGCACGACATGGCCGACGCCGTCGAGCTGGTCGGGGATGAGATAGCCGCCGCCGCCAACGGCGATCAGCGCCACGTCGTCCGCGCTCGACTTCATGCGGTCGACGTTCTCCTCCACCATGTCCTTCGCCCGGCGCAGCACGGCGTCAACGGCCGCCGCCGGCAGATCCGCAACGCGACGGCGGTCGCCGATGTCGGCCAGCCCCGCGGCCACCGCCACGTCGGTCATGGTCAGCTTTGGTCCGCCGAAAACGCGGGCGAGTTCCGTCAGCCGGTAGCCGACGCTCTCCGGCCCGATCGTGACCGCGTCGAGGTCGACGAGGCTGCCGCCGCCGAGGCCGATCGAGGTGACGTCGGGCATTCGGAACAGAGTCCGCACGCCTCCGACGCGCACCACCGTGTTGGCCTCCCGCGGGAAGCCCTGGCGGAGGCAGCCGAAGTCCGTCGTGGTGCCGCCCACGTCGGCGACGATCGCTTCCTTGAGCTGAGAGAGATAAGCCGCCCCGCGCATCGAGTTGGTGGCGCCGGAGGCGAAGCTGTAGACGGGCAAGGCGATGGCCCGCGCCGCTTCCACGACGGTTCCGTCGTTCTGCGTGATGAAGAGGGGCGCGCGGATGCCCAACTCGGCGATCGCCTTTTCAAAGGCCCGGACCGTCTCCGACGCCAGCGAGATCAGGGACGCGTTCAGCAACGCGGCGTTCTCGCGCTCCAGAAGCCCGATCCGGCCGAGCTGGTGCGAGCAGGTGACGTGGATCCCGGGAACCTCCTCCCGGATCACCGCCGCGGCCTCCTCCTCGTCGGACGGATCGAGTGGGGAGAACATCGCCGTGACCGCGATCGACGTGAGTCCGCGGGCCCGGATCTCGCGGGCCGCGCGGCGGAGCGCGGCGCGGTCCAGCGGGACGAAGCGGCGGCCGTCGTAATCGTGCCCGCCCTCGATCAGCCACACGCCGCCCCGCACGAGATCGGCCAGATCGGAGGGCCATTCGCAGAAGGGCGGAAGCGAGGTGGTCGCCGGCGCGCCGATGCGGATCGCCCCGACCTTGGAGAGCGAGCGGCGCTGGACGACGGCGTTGATGAAATGGGTCGTGCCGACCATCACGCCGGTGATCGCGTCGTCGATCGGCGTCCCCTGCGCCAGCAGGCGGATCGCCGCCACGATCCCGCTCGTCACATCCGGCGTGGTGGCGGCCTTGACCGAATGTTGCACCCGGTGATCCCCTACGACCACCGCGTCGGTGTTGGTGCCGCCGACGTCAACTCCGATGCGCTTCATGTCCGAACACCGATTTGAAGGGTATGTCGTAGCCGAAGGCCGCGGGTCCCACGCGGTTCAGCCCTTCGGGAGTGAGGAAGAGGGCCGGAGCGGGGAGCGCGATGACGGTCGCCCGCTGCCCGTAGCGCACCGCCTCGGTTCCGATGGCCTCGCCGGTGTCGCTGTCCAGCAGGCAGATCAGGTCCGGTGTGGAGGCGATCGCAGATCCGGCGCGCCACGCCACCACCCATTCGTTTTGAAAGGCGATCTCCAGGCGCTCGCCGCGTTCCTGGCCCAGCCCCTCGAGGACCGTGCGCCCCAGCAGGAAGCCGCCGGTCGTCCGCCGCTCCACCTCCGCGATCTTGCCGGTGAACAGCCGTTTGCCCGCCTCGGACTCCAGGATGGCCGCGATCGGGTCGGCGTGGGTGCGGTTGGCCTCCATGACCGCCTTCCCGAGCCGGATGGCGCGGGAGGTGGTGTTCGGCACGGCCCATCGCTTCACCTCGTACCCCGAACGCGGCGCCTTGCAGGTGGCCGCGGTGGAGCCGAACTCGGTGCAGATCCTGCGGCTGATCCGCTCCATCCACTCCCAACTCGCGGCGGCCGAGACGATGACCTCGTTCCCCCGCGGATCGACGGAAGTCAACGGGGCCGGGTGCAGATTGCCGACGGCGAAGGTGGTCATCTGCGCCTCCGGATAGGCGCGGCCCATGGCGTCCGCGTCGACCACGGGGATGCCGAGATGTGCCGCCGCCATCACCGGCTGCAGCGCGTTGGCGCCGCCCACCTCGATGCCCATCACGGCGCGAAACCGTCGGCCCAGATGGCCTTCCATGGCTTCCACCGCGCGGGCGGCGGCCCGGCTGTCGGTCAGCCGCTCCTGGGTGACGAGGGGTGCTCCCTGTGTGGAGACGACGGCGATCTGGTCATCGTCGGCGAGATCCTGGGGATCGATCAACGCGACCTGCACACCGTCCTGATAGAGGCGCCGCATGCTGAGCAGCGCGTGGTGGGGGCTGCCGCCACCCCCCGTACCGAGGATCCAGGCGCCGATCGCCAGGGCCTCGATGTCATCCAGCGTCAGGACGTTCATGCCGTCCTCCGCCACCCGCCGTTGCCGGCTTTTGCCGACTTTCGTCGGCGTTCGGAATCGGAAGATCCGTCTGTCATCGCTCTCCTGCTTATGTATCTTGAGCCAGCCGCAAACCTCCGCCTGGCTTCGTTGTCGATTGGGCGATCCAGTAGGGGTCGTCGACTTTCCGACCCACGTGGATGGCCGCGTCCCTGAGAAGGTCGGCAAGATGCTGCCGCTCTTCCGTTGAAGAGTGGGAGGCGGAGTAGGAGACGCAGAGGCCGAGCATCTCGCTGTTGTGCCGGCTCAGGATGGCGACGGCCGTGGAGCCGACGCCGGGCAGCGCCTCCTCGGTGGATTCGGCCCAGCCGCGCTTTCTCACCTCGGCAAGCAGGGCCAGGAGTTCGTCCAGGGTCTGGGGCGAATTGCCGGACGTGGGGTGGAAGGGTTCGGCGTAGCGGGACCGGACCTGGTCGTCGCTCAGCCGGGACAGCAGGCAGCGCCCGATGGCCGTCTCGAACGCGCTCATGCGCTGACCCAGCGGGGTCACGACCTGCAACGCCCGTGTGCCCGGCCGGACGCGCAACACGACAATGTCGGTGCCGTCCAGAACGGAGACATAGCCGGTGTGGCCGGTGGCCTTGCAGATCTCCGCCAGCGCCTCTTCCGCAAGATCCGCCAGCGGCGTCCGGGCACGCTGCATCCGAGCGACGTCGAGGATCAGCAAACCGAGTTGGTACCGGCGGGTACCCTCCACCGGATCGAGGAACCCCGCCTCCTTCATGCTTTGAAGCAGGCGCGCCACCGAACTCTTCGGCATCGACAGGAGGTGATGCGCCTCGGTCACCGAAAGCTCGGCCCGCTCTTCCGTGAACAGGCGAAGGACGGCTGCGGCGCTGTCGAGAGTGGACACTCGCTATCCCCTTTGTCCCACTTTCCGGAACATGTGTCTATTATAGTGGGATTTTTTGTCATTGGAAAGCCTTAAGTGTGCTTTCAAACAGTGGGGTGTCTGAACTGGTCTCCATTTCCTGGTTCTCCCGCACTTTGCGCGGAAAAGCTGGCAACGCTGGTGCCGGCGCCCTCGGGAGATCCCATGTAATGGAGTATGCAAGAGCTTTTTGTGATCCCGGACTGCCGTGTCGTAACGGTGGAACCTGTTGATGCGGCTGGTCTTCATGTGGCTGCCCAGGTCAAGCATTCCCACGCAGACTGTCCATCCTGTCAGCGGCCGAGCCAATTCGTTCATAGCCGGTACCATCGGCATCCAGCTGGCCTTCCGAGCCTGGGAAACGCCATCCAAAACAACCTTCTCATTCGTCGTTGCATATTTCGGCGGAAAGCACCCAGTAGGAACGGCGGAAAGCGCCCGGGCAGAACGGTGAAAGCGCCCACCCGTTTCGGTGAATTCGCCCACCCGTAGGGGTGGTGGTGTCGGGGTCCGAACCAGCCTTTGGCATCCCCATGATCTTTCCACGGCACAGGCCAAGGAGGATCGGGATGCCCCGAGCGAGGTCGGACATGCGGCGGATCAGAGAAGTCCTTCGTCTGCGGGATGAGTTCGGCGCCAGCCAACGGCAGATTGCCGATGCCTGCCGGCTGCCGCGCAGCACCGTGCGCGATTACCTGGATCGGCTACGGGCCTCCGGGCTGCGGTACGCGGATGTGCTGGGGTGGACGGACGTCGAGTTGGAGGAGCGGCTGTTCCCGCCTCCGGTCACGTCGGCGCGCCCGGTGCCCGACTGGCGGCACATCAGCCGTGAACTCAGCCGCCGTGGCGTAACGCTGCGGCTGCTGTGGGAGGAATACCTGGAGGTCCATCCCGGCGGCTATCGTTACACCCAATTCGTTCAGCATTTCCGGGCATGGCAGGGTGCCCATGCCGAGCCGCGTCTGCGCCGGGAGCATCGGCCGGGGGCGGCGATCGAGGTTGATTACGCCGGGATGACGCTGAGCGTCGGGCTCGGCGCCGAGGCGCGGCAGGCCCAGGTGTTTGTCGCCTGTCTGCCGTATTCGGGCTACGTCTATGCCGAGGCGACCTGGACCCAGCAGGCGGAGGAGTGGCTGGCCTCCCACGTCCGGCTGTTCGAACATCTGGGCGGCGTGCCGGGCAAGCTGGTGCCGGATAATCTCAAGGTCGGCGTCAGCCACGCCTCCTTCTACGATCCGGCGATCAACCCGGCTTATCACGATCTCGCCCGGCATTACCGCACCGCCGTTCTGCCGGCCCGGGTGAGGCGCCCACGCGATAAGCCCAGCGCCGAGAACGGTGTGCAGCAGGTCGAGCGGCGGGTGCTGGCTCCGTTGCGCGATACGCTCTTCGCCACGTTAGACGCCGCCAACGCGGCCTTGCGCGACAAGCTGGCCGCCCTCAACGCCGCTCCCTTGAGCCGCAGGCCACAGGACACGCGCGCCGGCCTGTTCGCCACCGAGGAGAAGCCGACCCTGCGCCCCTTGCCGCCGGAACGCTTCGTGCCCGGCACCTGGGCTCGCCACAAGGTGCCGCCCGACTATCATCTCGCCCTCGACGGCGACGTCTACTCGGTTCCCCACACGCTGATCGGCAAGACGGTCGACGTGCACAGCACCGCCTGCGTGATCAGCGTCTTTCTGCGCGGCAAGCGGATGGCCTGCCATGTCCGGCGGCAGGATGGCGCCACCGTGACGCTGGACGCCCATCGCCCCGCCAACCACCGGGCCGTCACCCGCTTCACCCCCGACGCCATCCAGGCCGACTTGGCCGCCATCGGCCCGGCCGCCGCGCTGCTGTTCGCGCGCATCCTGGCCGGCGCCGATCATCCCGAACAGGCGGTGCGGGCTGGGATCGGCCTGATCCGTCTGGCCGCCACCCATGGCACCGACCGGCTGGAGCAAGCCTGCCAGGCGGCCCTGGAGGCCAACGTCGGATCCTACCGCTACGTCCAGCGCTGGTTGGCGGCGCCCCCCGCCACGGCGGCGGATCCGGCCGGTGCCGGCGAGCACGCCAATCTGCGCGGCCCTTCCTACTATCACTGACGGAGATACGATGATGAAGCACGTCAACCACGAGCGGTTGCGCCAGTTGCGTCTGTACGGCATGGCCAAAGGGCTGGAGGCGTTGGAGCGCCTACCCGACCGCGGCCAACTGGCCTTCGACGAGCAGTTGGGCACCTTGACGGGCTGTTGCACGGATGGGGCTGATGCCGTAGGCCATGGCTCCGCCTCCGTTCAGGTTCTTGGCCGTGCCCTACAAAGCGAACGCTGCCCGCCGTCACCACATCACACGGCCGAAGCGGCGCGTGACCAATTGGGCCGCTTATGACGAGGCCTTGCGTCAGCGCGGCAGCCTCACCGTCTGGGTGAGCGACGAGGCGGTCGCGCAGTGGAAGGCGGCGCCTCGGACCACACCGGGTGGACAGCCCCACTACTCGGACTTGGCGATCACCACGGCCTTGATGCTGAGGGCGGTGTTCCGTCTGGCGCTGCGCCAGACCGAGGGGCTGATCGGTTCCGTCTTGCACCTGCTCGGGCTTAATCTGCCGGTGCAGGATCACTCCACCATCGCGCGCCGGGCCCGGACGGTGACGCTGCCCTCAGCACCGCGCTCGAGCGGCGCGCCCATCCACCTGCTGGTGGACAGCACCGGGCTGAAGCTGTGTGGGCCGGGCGA
>NZ_LGQY01000180.1:0-1164 GCF_003116065.1 Azospirillum sp. TSO5
GTCGAGATCAACCCGCTGATCGTCACCGGCGCCGGCGACATCCTGGCGCTCGACGCCAAGATGAACTTCGACGACAACGCCCTGTTCCGCCACAAGGACGTCGCCGCCTTGCGCGACGAGGCCGAGGAAGACCCGGCGGAGATCGAGGCGGCCAAGCACGAGCTGAACTACGTCAAGCTCGACGGCAACATCGGCTGCATGGTCAACGGCGCCGGTCTGGCGATGGCCACCATGGACATCATCAAGCTGTACGGTGCCGAGCCGGCCAACTTCCTCGACGTCGGCGGCGGCGCCACGAAGGAGCGCGTCACCGCGGCCTTCAAGCTGATCCTGTCCGACAGCGCGGTCGAAGGCATCCTGGTCAACATCTTCGGCGGCATCATGCGCTGCGACGTGATCGCCGAGGGCGTGGTCGCCGCGGCTCGCGACGTGAAGCTGCATGTTCCGCTGGTGGTGCGCCTGGAAGGCACCAACGTCGCGTTGGGCAAGAAGATCCTGGCCGAATCCGGCCTGCCGATCCTGTCCGCCGACAATCTGGACGACGCAGCCAAGAAGATCGTCGCCGCCGTGAAGAAGGAGGCCGCGTAACATGGCTGTTCTCGTCGATAAGAACACAAAGGTGATCTGCCAGGGCTTCACCGGAGCCCAGGGCACCTTCCATTCCGAGCAGGCCATCGCCTACGGCACCAAGATGGTCGGCGGCGTCACGCCCGGTAAGGGCGGCGCCAAGCACCTCGACCTGCCGATCTTCGACACCGTTTCGGAAGCGGTCGAGAAGACCGGTGCCAACGCCTCCGTGATCTACGTGCCGCCGCCCTTCGCCGCGGACGCGATCCTGGAAGCGATCGACGCCGAGATCCCGCTGGTGGTCTGCATCACCGAAGGCATCCCGGTGCTGGACATGGTCCGCGTCAAGCGCGCGCTCGACGGCTCCCAGAAAAATGGAGTTGGGACCCGCCTGATCGGCCCGAACTGCCCCGGCATCATCACGCCGGACGAGTGCAAGATCGGCATCATGCCGGGCCACATCCACAAGCGTGGCAAGATCGGCATCGTCTCGCGCTCCGGCACGCTGACCTATGAAGCCGTCGCGCAGACCACGGCGGCCGGTCTCGGCCAGACCACCTGCATCGGCATCGGCGGCGACCCGGTCAACGGCACCAA
>NZ_LGQY01000188.1:0-1147 GCF_003116065.1 Azospirillum sp. TSO5
ACGAGAACGTGGTTCAGCATCTCGGCGGCGTTCTTGCCGACGTCCTCGATCGACTTGACGACGCGGACGCCGCCCTTGCCGGCCGGGTTGTCCTGGAACCGGCCGGCACCGCGGCCGCCGGCATGGATCTGCGACTTCACCACCCAGACCGGACCGCCCAGTTCGCGAGCGACCGATTCAGCCTCTTCCGGGGTGAAGGCCACGCCACCGCGCGGAACGGCGACGCCGTACCCCCGCAGCAGATCCTTGGCCTGATATTCGTGAATGTTCATGGTTTTCGTCTCAACCCTGTCGGGAGTGGTCTTTTGGATGCCGCGGGGAGCCGGAAATTCTTCGGCTGACGGGCGGCGGAATTTTAAAAAATCCGGGCTTCGGCTCTCAGGCGACCGGGAAGGGGACGGTCGGGGAGAGGGAGGCGCGGTCGAATATTTGAAGGCACTATTTGTGCAGTGTTTTGCCCCCTCCCCGACCCTCCCCCGCTTCGCGGGGGAGGGAGTAAGCACCAGGGCGGCGGCAGTCCCCTCTCCCGCGAAGCGGGGGAGGGTTAGGGAGGGGGCATCGAAGCGTGAACCTACTCCGCCGCCAGCCGCTCCACGGCGCCGATGGCGCCGCTGTCGCGGATTTCAACGATCTCACGCTCGCCGAAACCCAGGACGTCACGCAGGATTTCGTCGGTGTGCTCGCCCAGCAGCGGAGAGCGGGTGACCTCCGTCGGGCTGTCGGACAGCTTGATCGGGTTGCCGACCGTCAGGTAGCTGCCGCGGGTCGGATGCTCCACCTCGACCAGCGTGCCGGTCTCGTAGAGCGACTTGTCCTCGGCGATTTCCTTCATCGACAGGATCGGGCCGCAGGGAATGTCGTACTTGTTGAGGATGTCCATGACCTCGAACTTGGTCAGGGTCTTGGTCCATTCCTCGATGGTCGCGAAGATGCTCATCAGGCGCGGCAGGCGGGCCACCGGGGTGGCGTAGTCGGGATCGGTGATCCACTCTTCCTTGCCGATGACCCTGCAGATTGACTTCCAAACCGGAGCCTGGGCGATGAAGTAGATGTAGGCGTTGGGATCGGTCTCCCAGCCCTTGCACTTCAGGATCCAGCCCGGCTGGCCACCGCCCGAGGCGTTGCCGGCGCGCGGCACCGTGTCGCC
>NZ_LGQY01000203.1:0-1146 GCF_003116065.1 Azospirillum sp. TSO5
GTCGAGATCAACCCGCTGATCGTCACCGGCGCCGGCGACATCCTGGCGCTCGACGCCAAGATGAACTTCGACGACAACGCGCTGTTCCGTCACAAGGACGTGGAAGAGCTGCGCGACGAGGCCGAAGAGGATCCGGCGGAGATCGAGGCGGCCAAGCACAGCCTCAACTACGTCAAGCTCGACGGCAACATCGGCTGCATGGTGAACGGCGCCGGTCTGGCGATGGCCACCATGGACATCATCAAGCTGTATGGCGGTGAGCCGGCCAACTTCCTCGACGTCGGCGGCGGCGCCACGAAGGAGCGCGTCACCGCGGCCTTCAAGCTGATCCTCTCCGACAGCAACGTCGAAGGCATCCTGGTCAACATCTTCGGCGGCATCATGCGCTGCGACGTGATCGCCGAGGGCGTGGTCGCCGCGGCGCGCGAAGTGCACCTGCACGTTCCGCTGGTGGTGCGCCTGGAAGGCACCAACGTCGATCTGGGCAAGAAGATCCTGGCCGAATCCGGCCTGCCGATCCTCTCGGCCGACAACCTCGCCGATGCCGCCGAAAAGGTGGTCAAGGCCGTGAAGGAGGCCGCGTAACATGGCTGTTCTCGTCGATAAGAACACGAAGGTGATCTGCCAGGGCTTCACCGGAGCCCAGGGCACCTTCCACTCCGAGCAGGCCATCGCCTACGGCACCAAGATGGTCGGCGGCGTGACCCCCGGTAAGGGCGGGGCCAAGCACCTCGACCTGCCGATCTTCGACACCGTGTCGGAAGCGGTCGAGAAGACCGGTGCCAACGCCTCCGTGATCTACGTGCCGCCGCCCTTCGCTGCGGACGCGATCCTGGAAGCGATTGACGCCGAGATCCCGCTGGTGGTCTGCATCACCGAAGGCATCCCGGTGCTGGACATGGTCCGCGTCAAGCGCGCCCTGGACGGCTCCAAGACCCGCCTGATCGGCCCGAACTGCCCCGGCATCATCACGCCGGACGAGTGCAAGATCGGCATCATGCCGGGTCACATCCACAAGCGCGGCAAGATCGGCATCGTCTCGCGCTCCGGCACGCTGACCTATGAGGCCGTCGCGCAGACCACGGCGGCCGGTCTCGGCCAGACCACCTGCATCGGCATCGGCGGCGACCCGGTCAACGGCACCAA
>NZ_LGQY01000199.1:0-1111 GCF_003116065.1 Azospirillum sp. TSO5
TGACCGAGCAGCTTGAAGGCGGTCAGCAGCAGCCCGCCCTCGTATGACCAGCCGCACTGACGATGGAGAGGTCTCGCAGGGCTGTACAAGAAACCCCACCATCCGAGGCTGGTTGGAACCCGCGCGGATGCTGGCTTGTTTCTCCAGCTTTCCCCCAGTACAACAACCACATGATTCCTGACGGGCTTGCCCGAACCGCCGCCGCGTGACCTCCGCATAGGGTAGGAGCAATCACACGGAGGACGGCATGAGGGTCGCCATCTACGCCCGCGTTAGCACCGACCGGAACCAAACCGTCGAGAACCAGCTTCGAGACCTCACCCAGGTCGCCCAGCACCTCGGCTGGACCATCGTGGAGGTGTTCCGGGATGAAGGCATCAGCGGAGCCAAGGGACGCGATCAGCGCCCCGGCTTCGACCGCCTCCTGAAGGGCGTGGCCCGCCGGGAGTTCGACCTGATCGCCGCGTGGAGCGTGGATCGCCTGGGCCGCTCCCTCCAGGACCTTGTCGCCTTCCTCGGCGAGATCAACGCTCGCGGCGTCGGCCTCTACCTCCACCAGCAGGGCCTGGACACCACCACCCCTGCGGGGCGCGCCATGTTCCAGATGCTGGGCATCTTCTCGGAGTTCGAACGCGCCATGATCCAGGACCGCATCCGGGCGGGCCTCAATCGCGCCCGCGCCGAAGGACGGCGTCTCGGACGTCCCAAGACCAGCGATGCCATCATTGCCCGCATCCGGCGGGAACTCGACGCCGGGCATGGCATCCACAAGACCGCGAAGCTCGTTGGATGCGGCGTCGGCACGGTGCAGAAGGTGAAGAAGGAGATCGCCGCGACGCCTCTCACCTGATGCCAAGGGCATCAGGTGAGATCGTGCCGACAACCACGACGGTAGGATTCAACACACCGGCTCTGCTTCGGGGCAAACTTGACCAGCGGGCTTGTCGTACCGGATCAACATGAGGCATGTATGACCCTCCTCGGCTCCACCAACCGAAGCAAGCGGCCAACCCGTAGGTGGCTGGATGCTGGCCCAGCCGTGCAGTCCTTCGCGCTACCGCGCTGACCATGAACGCCGAATCCCCTCTTGACCGGTATGACGGGGGATCAT
>NZ_LGQY01000040.1:0-77861 GCF_003116065.1 Azospirillum sp. TSO5
GTGGCCGAGTGGTTAAAGGCAGCAGACTGTAAATCTGCCCGCGTTAGCGTACGCTGGTTCGAATCCAGCCCCTTCCACCATCGCATTCAAATAGAGAGCGTCCGGCGAACGGAACGGCCCTCGCGTTTCAAAAATCTGCCGCCTACAGCGGCAGCGGTTCGGCCGGAGTCACGCGCGGGAAGCGCAGCGTGAAGGCGGTCCCCGCCCCCGGTGTGCTGTCCAGCCGCAGCCGACCGCGCAGGGTCCGCATGACCAGCGTATAGACGATGTTCAGCCCCAGCCCGCTGCCGCCGCGGTCGCGGCTGGTCGTGAAGAAGGGCTCGAACACCTTGCCATGCAGTTCCGCCGGAATGCCGCGTCCGTCATCGGCATAGACCAGCTCCACCTCTCCATCCATCGCCGTGACGGTCACCGTCAGCTGGCCGCGCACCCCCGGGTCGTAGCCATGCAGAAGCGAGTTGATGACGAAGTTGGTCAGGATTTGGCTGAACGCCCCCGGAAAACTGTCGATCGTCAGATCGTCCGGGCAATGGACGGCAACCGTATGACCGCTGCGGCGGATGCGCATACCCAGGCTGCGCAGAACCTCGTGGATGTAGGTGTTCAGTTCGAAGACGCGGCGCTCCTCGCTCGCCTGATCGACGGCGATCTGCTTGAAGCTCTGGATCAGTCGGGTGGCGCGCTCGATGTTCAGCAGCATCAACTGCGTCGCCTCGTCGGCGATGTCGATGAACTCGGCGAAATCGCCCCGCCGCAGCGCACCGGCCTCGAACAGGTGGCGCAGCGCGCGAGTCTTCTCCGCCAGCAGTGAGGCGCCGGTCAGGGCGATGCCGACCGGCGTGTTGATCTCGTGCGTCACCCCGGCCACCAGCGAGCCCAGCGCCGCCATCTTCTCCGCCTGGATCAGCTGGACCTGCGCCTCCTTCAGGTCCTGCAGCGCGCGTTCGGCCTCCTCCTTGGCGGCGCGCACGGCTTCGGCCGCGCGCACGCTCTCGGTGACGTCGGTGTGGGAGCCGACGATGCGGAAGGGCTTACCGTCGCCGCCCGCGACGGCAAGCGTTCGCGTCTCCAGGAAGACCGTGGCGCCCGAGCGGTGGTGAAAGCGCTGCAGCAGCCGGCCCTCCGACCGCCGGCCGGCCGCCAGATCCCGTTCCATCTCCAGTGCGGCGCCGAGATCCTCGACGTGGATCAGTTCCTCCCAGCGGCGGCGGCTGTTGTCCATCTCCGCCTCGGAATAGCCCAGCAGGCCCCACCATTGCAGGGAGAACCACACCTCGCCGGTGCGGAGATCCCATTTCGAGATGCCCTCGCGCGCCGCTTGGATCGCCAACTCCAGCAATTCCCGGCTGGAGGCGACCTCGCGCTCGGCCTGCTTGCGCTGGGTGATGTCGGTGTAGGTGGTGACGAATCCGCCGTCGGGCAGCGGCAGGGTCACCGTTTCGATGACGACGCCGTCAGGCCGCACGCGCTCGTTGTAAAAGGGCCAGGAGGCCTTGCGGATATAGTCCAGCCGCTGCGCCACCAGATCATCGACTTCGCCGCGGCCATAGCCGCCCTGCTCCGCGATGTGGCGGACCACCACCTCATAGGGCTGGGCATAGCGCGGAAATCCGGGATCGATGTAGAGCAGTTCCAGCACGCGCCGGTTCCAGGCGACCAGCCGCAGGTCATGGTCGAAGGCCATCACCCCTTGGCTGAGGCAGTCCAGCACCGAACTGGTCTTCGCCCAGGGCTCCTGCTCGGCCGGCGTCGCAACCGCATCGATCGCCGTCAGCAGCCATTCGTCCGCCCCGCCGCCGCCCAGCGCCAGGGTCACGGCGCTGCCGTCGGGGAGCCCCCGCGTCAATGGACAACCGCGGCGCAGGTCGGCAACGGCGGCACAACCCAGCAGGCCGCCGAACAGCCCCTCCAGCGTCGCATCGGCCGGCACGGCGAATCGGGCCGCGAAGGCGGCATTGGCCCATACCAGGCGTTCGTCGGCGTCAAAGCGGGCGAACCCGGTCTCCCCCATGCCCGTGCCTACTCCCTCCGCTGAAAGGCGGGTTGAATTCACGATCGGCGTCCAACCGACGGGAGAAACCCGGCGGCAGGACACGCGGCGTGACCCGCGATCGCATTCTTGTCTCTTGACGGTTGACGGGCAAGCGTCATTCCGCACCTGCCGGCGTCCGGACCCGGCCGGGAGACCGGTTGTTTTTACGAAACAGTGAAGCTTAATCCTGCGCCTGTCCAGGGGCCGTGGCGGCCAAGCCGTTGTCCAGGATAAGGATTTGCACGATGGCGGATGCGGCGGCCTGTGGAAGCACGTTCCTGGCGGAGCCGACCGCCGCGACGATTTTTCCTGCCCGGTCCGCGCTTCGGCCGGCAGGACCGCATGCATCGGCCAACCATCACGACGATATCCTGACACTGGTGGCCGACATCCTGCGCGTCGCGCCTGCGCCTGTCCTTCCTGTCGGTAACCGTCGGCAAGCCCTGACGGTGCGCTTAACTGATTGCTTTGCTGCAACACAGTATAGTCTCAGTATTGTGCGTGATACCTTTATTGCCGAACAATAATCAGCTTGTCGATTGGCCATCTGGCACAGTATTAACGGACCCCGAAACGCGGATCCCTCGAACCGGTGAAAAGCCTTAGATCTGGAATGGCTTTTCGGAATATCGACGTTGTTTGACAGAGGTCAAACACGCCGCACTGGTGGTCGAATATGCTCCGCGCCAACGTGGAACCGGAAATCAGGCGCATCGACATGCCAGACGGAAGCATCGTTCAGCAGGGCTCAGCCCAACCCGCCAAGGTCCCGCTGTACGAAAGCCATAAGACGATTCATCCGAAGGCAGTCAAGGGCCTCTATCGACGCCTGAAGACCGTCACCTTCTCCGTTCTTCTGGCGCTGTTCTTCATCGCTCCCTGGATCCGGTGGGAACGCGGTCCCGACGCGCCCGCCCAGGCGGTGTTGTTCGACCTGACCACGCCCCGATTCTTCCTGTTCTGGATCGAAATCTGGCCGCAGGAAATCTACTACCTCACCGGCATCCTGATCGTCGCGGCGCTGGGCCTGTTCCTGGCGACGGCGCTGGCCGGCCGCGTGTGGTGCGGCTTCGCCTGTCCGCACACGGTGTGGACCGACCTGTTCGTCTGGATCGAGCGCATCTTCGAAGGCGACCGGGCCGAACGCATCCGCATGGAAAAACAGCCCTGGACGACGCGCAAGGCCCTGCGCAAGGCCGGCAAGCATGCGGGCTGGCTGACGCTCAGCCTCGTCACCGGGTTCGGCTTCCTCGCCTATTTCACCGACGCCCCGGCCCTGCTGCATGATCTGCTGACCTTCCAGGCCAGCTACGAGGCGGTGTCCTTCTTCGCCATCTTCGTCGGCATGACCTATGTGATGGCCGGCTGGGCGCGCGAGCAGATGTGCATGTACATGTGCCCGTGGCCGCGCATCCAGACCGCGATGCTGGACGAACATTCGCTGATCGTCACCTATCAGGCCGACCGCGGCGACAACCGCGGCCCCAAGCGCAAGTCGCAGAATTGGGACGAGCGGCGCGCCCAGGGCTTCGGCGACTGCATCGACTGCGGCCAGTGCGTGCAGGTCTGCCCGATGGGCATCGACGTCCGCACCGGCGAGCAGGCGGACTGCATCAATTGCGGCCTGTGCGTCGACGCCTGCGACAGCATCATGATCCAGCAGGGGTTGCCCACCCGCCTGATCGCCTTCGACAGCCTGGCCGCCCAGGACACCCGGGCCTCCGGCAAGACCTATCAGTGGCGTCTGATCCGCCCGCGTATCATCGTCTATGCCCTGCTGATGCTGGTCATCGGCGGCGCAATGGCCTGGAGCTTCGCGCTGCGCCCCAGCCTGAACATCACGGTGCTGCGCGACCGCGCGCCGCTGTTCGTGACGCTGTCGGACGGCTCGATCCGCAACGCCTACACCTTCAAGGTCGCCAACAAGACCCGGCAGGACCGCTCCTACACCCTCAGCGTCGCCGGCCTGCCCAATGCCGAGATCAAGGTGATCGGCGAGGCGGAGGATGAGGCCGCCGCCCACACCGCCACCATCTCCGCCTCGCCGGACAGCGTCGCCACCTATCGCGTCTATGTTACGGCCCCGCGCACGGCGGTCTCCGCCACGTCGCTGCCGCTGACCTTCCAGCTGTCCGACACCGGAACGAACGAGAAGAACAGCCACGACAGCGTCTTCATGGGTCCGGCGAACTAGCGTCCGAACCCTCCTTGGCACGAGCGCGAAAGGCGGGGGCCGGCGGATCGGCCTACCGCCTTTCGTGTTTCTGCGCAAAGGGAGGGCACCCGCATGGGCAGTTTGCGCGAGCTGGCAAGCCACTCACCTGACTCAAGCGAACGAAGGCTGGGCCGCGGCGACGCCGGGCCTGCCTGTAGCGAGGTGGCAGAGAGGTGAGACACCCATGCTTTTCGACTTCGAGCCATCCGGCATCAACGACACCTACCTGCGCCTGACGCGGAACGGGCTGTCCTGCATCGTCGCTCCGGCCGGGGCGTGGAACGGACTTCTGCGGGTCAATTACATCGTCGCCGGCGCCCCCGGCGGCGGCGAGCCGCACATGATCTTCCGCAGCCTGGATGCCGGCTGGGACGATGGCCGCTTCTGCTGGAAAGGTCGGGCGGCGCCGGTGATGACCAGTTCCGCCATGGTCGACATCCTGCTGGAACGCGGGATGGTGACCGACGCGGAGGCGGAGCGGCTGCTGTTCGGCATCAACACGCCGGCGGCCGGCGCCACGTCGGACGAGACGCTGATGATCCGCGCGCTGCTCAGCGGCTGCAGCTTCACCCCCGTCTACGACCAGCAGCCGCTCAGCACCGAGCCGCCGGTGGTCGCCGGATTCGCAATGCGCACTCTGGCCGATCCCGGCGCCTACATGCTGGAGGCCCGCAACGGCCTGCCGGTTCTGGACGGCGAAGCCCGCGACGCCCTGCGCCGGCTGGTCGGTCTGGTGATGTGACGCCCTCCTTCTTTGGTCGAAGACGGGGGCGAAATCGACCGAATCCCACCCCTATGGCGTAGGGACTAGACCTTCGGGCGATAGAAACTGTCACGTTGCCGGGACATTCTTATTGCAACTGCTCACAGGAGCCATGCTGCCGCCGACCCCGATCCCTTGCGAGAGAGCCCGACCGCCATGAACGCCACTCTGTCCCATCGCTGCACCGCCCTGATCGACCGCGCCCGCGCCGCCTGGCTGAGCCAGCCGCTGGCCCGCAAGCTGGCGTCCCGCAATACCTCCGGGCGACGCCGGATGTCGATGGAACTGCTGGACATGGAACTCTTCCGCATCGACATCGGCGGCTGAAGGGGGCGGCTGAAAGGGTCTGCCCTATTTCGCCAGCAGGTGTTCGTACCGCGAGTCGGTCAGCGTCTTCATGAAGGCGACCAGCGCCTTGACGCGGCGGGTGTCCAGCGCCGGCGCCGATTCCAGTTCCTTCGTCGACAGATTCGCCGCCACCTCCGGCAGTCCCCAGGGCTTGCCGGCCTCCGGATTGATCGCGGCCTTTTCCGTCCGGTTGTTGTAGTGGTCGTAAAAGCGCACGACCGTCTCCAGATCCTTGAAGACGCCATTGTGCATGTAGGGGCCGGTCACCGCGACGTTGCGCAGGGTCGGCGTCTTGAACTTCCCCTCATAGGCGGGCTTGGCCGCGGCCGGATTGTCGTGCAGCCCGCGGTCGGCGAAACCAGGCTTGCCGGAGGCGTCGCGCAGGGCCGGATTGGCGGGCACGCCGATGTTGTGATGTTCGTAATTGGTGAACATCTCCCCCTCCGCGGCCGGCATCGCCTTCAGCTTGTGACACTGGTTGCAGTTGGTGAACTGGGTGGAGAAGAACAGGGTCATGCCCAAATCCTCCTCCGGCGTCATCTTGTAGTCACCGCGCAGATAGCGGTCGTATTTCGAATCGAAGGGCGCGAAGCGGTCGGTCTTTTCAAAGGCGGCGAGGCTGTCGGTCATCGCGTCATAGGCGCGCCCGGCATCATCCAGCACCCCGGCGCCGTAGAGCGCCACGAAGGCGCGGGCATAGTCGGGATTCTCCGCCAGCCTGTCTCGCGCCTGCTCTTTGGAGGTCAGCCCCATCTCCGCCGGGTTCAGCGGCGGCCCGCCGGCCTGATCCTTCAGCGTCGCGGCGCGGCCGTCCCAGAACTGGCCGCCGACCGCCTTGCCGTCCGCCTTGATGTGGAAGGCCGGCGTGAAAGCCGCATAGGCCGCCGTCGGCGCGTTGCGGTCGCCCACCGACTTGCCGTTGTCGCCGACCGACGCCGCCCCGCCCGCCCCGCCGGTGCGCGGATCGGCAAAGCCGAAATCCGGGTTGTGGCAGTCGGCGCAGGATTGCGTACGGTTGGCCGACAGCGCCGTTTCGGAGAACAGCGCCTCCCCGAGTTTCTCCTTGCTCGACAGATCCGCGGCATGAACGGACCCGCCCCCGGCCAGACCGGCCGACAGCAACGCCAGCGCAAGCGCGTGGCGGGACAGGGGAAAAAGACGGACGGACATGACGACGCTCCTGGCAACGGCCGCTGACTGGGGCAACAGACTGGGGCCAACACTGAGCGTCAAAGGTTAATCGAGAGTGAGAATCGTTATCAATTTGTCCGCGCATAAGGAGGGTGGGGCGAAAGGTCGCTGGCCCGCAAAGGGCGATGGCCGGTCAGACCGGCTCGCTCCCCTCCCCCTCCGTCAGCAACCGGCGGATGGCGTTGACCAGCGGCTTCATGTGGAAGGTCGACTCCGGGGAAACCGCGACGGTGCCGCCGGCTGACTCCACCGCTTCCGCCACCACCGGGCCAACGGCGGCGATGCGCGTCCTGGCAAAGCCCTGACGGAAGGCGTCACCGAGACCGCAGGCCTCCGCCACCTCGTGCAGGCGCCGCACCTGGGGCGAGGCGGTGAAGGCGACGAAGTCGATGCGCCCATCCGCCATGTCGCGGATCGCCGTCTGGACGGCGCCGGTCTCCGAATCGTTGGCGTAGCGGTAGGGAGTGACCGCCACCGGACTGCCGCCGCCGGCCCGCACCGCCTCCAGCAGAGGTTCGTTCGGGTTGTCGGGGTAGAGTTGGACGCCGACGCGGCGGCCGGTGAGGTTCTCCTCCCCCAGCATGGCGATGACGCCGTCGGTGGTCGGGGCCGGAGCGGATTTGTAGGGGGCGCAGCCGATCTCGCGCAGAGCCTTCACCGGCTTCGGCCCACGGACGAAGACGCGCGCGCGGCCAATGGCGGCGACCACGTCAGCCTCACGCTCCATGGCGCGGGCGACGGTCATCAGCCGCCGCAGCCCCTCGCCGGTCAGCAGGACGATGTCGTCGAACCCTTCGGTCAGCAGCCGCTCCAGCCAAGCCCTTGCCGGCGCCGGATCGTCGAGGTCGAGGATCTTGACCAGCGGGCAGCGGATCGTCTCGGCGCCATGCTGCTCCATCATGCCCGCGAACAGGTCGAGGTCCCGGCTTTCCGGCACCAGAATCCGCTTTCCCGCCAGATCGCCGCCCTGCTCGGCCATATTCCCGCTCCCATGATCGCGTGTGTGGTGACGGCGAGACCAGATCGGATCGCGTAAAATCGGAATCGATTTGGAGCGTGAATCCAATCGCCAACCATAAAGCTACAGCAGGCGGCGGACCCGGTCACGCGCGACGAACGGCCTTCTACCCCCGCCGGCAATGCAGCAGGCTGAACAACCCGAAGGGCGGCAGAGTGCGGATGCTTTCCACCGCCAGCCGCGAGCCGGCCATCATCGCGTCCAGCGTGAAATCGGGCCGCCAGCCGAGCTTCTTCGAAAGCGGCGACAGCCAGCCCTCCACCGCGCGGCGGACGCCGGGGCGGGGGGCGGCGAAATGGTTGACGATGACGATGTCGCCGCCGGGTTTGCAGACGCGCTCCAACTCCGCCATCGTGCCCTGGGGGTCGGGAACGACGGTCATCACATACATGGCGACCACCACGTCGAAACTGCCGTCGGCGAAGGCCAGCTTGCCGGCATCCATTTCCAGCAGCCCTTCGACATGGTCGAGCTTTTCGCGCTCCACCCGCTCCTGCGCCACCTTCAGCATGTCGGTGGACAGGTCGATGCCGACGACGCGGTTGTCCTTGCGATAGTCGGACAGCGACAGGCCGGTGCCGACCCCAACCTCCAGGATGCGCAGACCACCGCGGCGGTTCAGCCACTCCACCGCCGCATGCCGGCCGGAGGCCAGCAGCACGCCGAACACCCGGTCATAGAATCCGGCATAGCGGCGATAAGCGGCGCGAATGGATTCGGCGTCCATGATCCTGTCTCCCCCGTTTCGATCCCGTTGCCTGCATGCGCCGCAAGGTCCAGCCCAAGCCGGCAGCGGCGCACCATACCCGCCTTTTGCATGCCATGAAAGTGACGCAAACAACAGAAGCCCGCCAATGTCACCGCTGTCGGACCCGTTCATTTGTCATATCTGCTTGGTTGATTTGTGTTCGCACGACTCCTCGATATTTTTGATTGGACGTTCATTCAAGAACCCCGACCGTTTTACCAACCCGTCCGGCCGCCGGAAAAGGCGCTGGACAGCATCGCCCCGGCGGTCCCATAGACAGGCCATGGCCGACCCCGTTTCCCCCCGTTCGCTGCGCCACCGCCGGCTGGCGATCCTCGTCGCGGCGCTGGCCGCGGTGACGGCGCTGGCCTGCTGGGGCGCCTATCGCTGGGCGGAGGCGGAGGCGCGGGCGGCCCTGACCCTGAACGGCGACCAGCGGCTGGGTCTCTATGCCAGCAGCATCCGCAACGCGGTCGGCCGCTACGACTACCTCCCCTTTCTGGTCGCCCGCGACCATGAGGTGCTGGACCTGCTCGATGCGCCGTCGGAAGCGCGGCGCGACGCGGTGAACCGCCGGCTGGAGACGGCGAACGAGGCGGCGGGATCGGCCGCGCTCTATGTCGTGGACCGTTCGGGCCTCGCTCTGGCGGCCAGCAACTGGGCCGATCCGGCGCAGAGCTTCGTCGGCCAGACCTATGACTTCCGCCCCTATTTCCGTCAGGCGGTGGAGTCCGGCAGCGGCCGTTACTTCGGCATCGGCGTCACCACCGGCCTGCCCGGCTATTTCCTGTCGCATGCCGTGCATCGGGGGGAGGCGCTGATCGGCGTCGCCGTGGTCAAGATCGACCTGGAGCCGCTGCAACGCGATTGGGCCGCCGGTGGCGAGCGGGTGCTGGTGACCGACGAGAACGGCATCGTCTTCCTGTCCAGCCACGCCGACTGGAAATACCGCGCGCTACGCCCGCTGCCCGACACGGTAAAGGCCCGTCTGGCGCAGACCCGCCAGTATGACCGCAGCGACCCGGCCCCGCTCGGCCTGCGCGACGGCCCGCTGGCGGAAAATGGCGCGCGCCAAGTCAGCCTGCCCGATCTCAGTCTGCCCGACCCCCTCTCCCACGGCGCCCGCCACGCCTACCTGATGCAGGAACTCCCCCTGCCGGAATTCGGCTGGACCATCCGTTTCCTGTCCGATCTGGAGCCGGTGAAGGCCGAGGCGGCGGGCGCCGCCGTGCTGACAGCGATGGGAATCCTGCTGCTGGCCGCCGCCCTGGCGCTGGGCTGGCAGCGGCGCCAGACCCTGCGGCTTCAGCACGAGGCCCGCGTGACGCTGGAACGCCGGGTGGAGGAGCGCACGGCCGAACTGCTGACCGCCAACCACGTCCTGCGCGAGGCGCAGGAGGAGCTGGTGCAGGCCGGCAAGCTGGCGGCTTTGGGCCAGATGTCGGCGGCGCTGGCGCACGAGATCAACCAGCCGCTGGCCGCCATCCGCACCTTCGTCGCCTCCACCCGCCTGCTGGCCGAGCGGGGCGAGACGGCGATGGTCCGCGACAACCTCGCCATGATCGGCGATCTGGCGGAGCGGATGGCGGTGCTGTCCGGTCATCTCAAGGACTTCGCCCGCAAGGGTCCGGCGCGGGTGGAGGCGGTGCCGGTCGCCCGCGCCATGGACCGCGCGCTGGCCCTGCTGGCCTCCCGCCTGCGCGAGGAGGAGGTGCAGGTGGAGCAGAGCATCCCACCCGACGCCCGTGTGCGCGGCGACGCGGTGCGGCTGGAACAGGTCTTCGTCAACCTTCTGCGCAACGCCGCCGACGCCATGGCCGAGTGCGAGGAACGGCGCCTGACCCTGACCGCCGACCGGAATAGCGAGGGCTGGGAAATCCGCATCCGCGACACCGGCACCGGCATCGCCGAGGCGCACCAGTTCCAGCTGTTCGACCCCTTCTTCACCACCAAGGAGGTCGGCCAGGGGCTTGGCTTGGGGCTGTCGCTGTCCTATGGCATCGTGCGCGACTTCGGCGGCACGCTGCGGGCGGAGAACAATCCCAACGGCGGCGCCTGTTTCGTCGTCCAGTTGCCGGAAGCCCAATCGCCGACCGCCCAATGAGGACCAGATGAAGACCGATCCGCTCGCCACCCCCGTCCTGTTCATCGACGACGAGCTGGCGATGCGCGTGTCGGTGACGCAATGGCTGCAGCTGGCCGGCTTCGCTGCCCAAGGCTTCGAGACGCCGCAGCCGGCGCTCGACCTGCTGGCGCCCGACTTCCCCGGCGTGCTGGTCACCGACGTGCGGATGCCGCGGATGGACGGCATGGCGGTGCTGGAGCGGGCGCTGGAGCGTGACGCCGACCTGCCGGTGATCCTGGTGACCGGCCATGGCGACGTGGCGCTGGCGGTGGAGGCGATGCGGCGCGGCGCCTACGACTTCATCGAAAAGCCCTTCGAACCCGACCATCTGGTCGCCGTCATCCGCCGTGCGGCGGAGAAGCGGCGGCTGGTGCTGGAAAACCGCGGCCTGCGCCGCCGGGCCGGCGGTGGCGGGATCGAATCGAAGCTGATCGGCACCTCCCCCGCCATTGCCGAACTGCGGCGCGACCTGATCGACCTCGCCGCCACCAGCGCCAGCGTGCTGATCCATGGCGAGACCGGCACGGGCAAGGAGCTGGTCGCCCGCTGCCTGCATGATTTCGGTCCCAGGGGGGCGAAAGGTGCCTTCGTCGCCGTCAATTGCGGCGCCATCCCCGACAGCATGGCGGAAAGCGAGCTGTTCGGGCATGAACCCGGCGCCTTCACCGGCGCCACCCAGCGCCGCGCCGGCAAGCTGGAGCATTCCAGCGGCGGCACCCTGTTCCTCGACGAAATCGAGAGCATGCCGCTGGCCATCCAGGTCAAGCTGCTGCGCGCCCTGCAGGAACGCACCATCGAACGGCTGGGCTCCAACAAGCAGGTTCCGGTCGATCTGCGGCTGGTGGCGGCGACCAAGATCGATCTGCTCGACCTCAGCGAGGAAGGGCGGTTCCGTGCCGACCTCTATTACCGCCTGAACGTGGCGGAGCTGCACATCCCGCCGCTGCGGGCGCGGGCGGAAGACATTCCGCTGCTGTTCGACTATTTCACCGCGGAGTTCGCCGCCCGCCATGGCCGCGAGCCGCGCCCGCTGGAGCCGGCCGACATCGACGCGCTGCTGGCCCATGACTGGCCCGGCAATGTGCGGGAGCTGCGCAATCTGGCCGAACGCCATGTCCTGTCGGTCGGGCGCAGCGGCGTCGCCGGCCTGCTGCGCCGCCGTCCCGTCGGCGGAGAAGCGGCGGCGGCACCGCGCGCGCTGGCCGATCAGGTCGACGCCTTCGAGAAGCGGGTGATCGAACAGGCGCTGGACCGCTGCAAGGGCGACATCAAGTCGGTGATGGACCTGCTGGACATCCCGCGCCGCACCCTGAACGAAAAGATGGCTCGCCACGGGCTGGACCGCACGCGCTTCCTGCCCAAGGGATGACGGCGGCGACCGGTCACCAATGCCGCTGGTGGCGGCCGGTGCGCAGGCGGGCCATCTCGACGGTTGCTTCCGCCGGCTCCGCCGGCTTGCGCAGATCCTTCACCACCGCCAGCAGGGCGCCGTCGCGTTCGACCTCCGCCACCGTCGGACCGGTCATCAGCGCGTCGCAATCCTCCTGCGTCGGCGCGATGAAGAAGTCCGCCTTGTGCCAGTCGGTAACCCAATGCAGGTTGGCCGGCGCCAGCTTTTCGAATGCCAGCGGCTCGGCGCAGACGGCGACGCTGTAGGTCTTGTGATGGTGGGTGCGCGCCTCTTCCGCCGCGATCACCTCGGACAGGTCCTCCACCGCTTCCGGCAGGCTGTTGACCCAGTAATCGACATCATACTTGCGCACCGCGCCGGCGACGCCGCCGACCAGCTCGTTGAAATAGACATATTCGTCCGGATGCAGCGACTCCAGGACCGTTGCCTCGCGGCCCAGCACCAGCGCCAGCGCAACCCCGGCCAGGGCCGCCGCCGACAACCCGCGTCCGGTCCGCTGCGACACGCCGAACCTCCAGGCCCCGGCCCAACCGAGCAGCCGGTCGAGCCCGATGCCGCCCACCACCGCCAGCGGCGGCAGCACGAACAGGAAATGGCGGATCGCGGTGTAGCCGGGCGCATGGGTGATGGTGAACCATGC
This sequence comes from Azospirillum sp. TSO5, assembly GCF_003116065.1. Lineage (NCBI taxonomy): Bacteria > Pseudomonadati > Pseudomonadota > Alphaproteobacteria > Rhodospirillales > Azospirillaceae > Azospirillum > Azospirillum sp. TSO5. The sequence continues at coordinate 12,492 of NZ_LGQY01000040.1, forward strand.
GACCGGGAACAGCGCCGCCAGCGCCACCAGCCCGCAGCCGACCGCGCGGACCCGCCCCTCCTCGCCCATCAGCCGGTCGCGATACATCATCATCGGCAGCACCAGCAGCCCCAGCGCCACCCCGCCCAGCATCACCAGCGGCAGCTTGACCCCGAGATACCAGACCAGATAGCTGCGCGGCACCTCGTACATCCAATATTCGGTGCCGCCCAGCATGGTGCGGATCGGGTAATGGAAATGCGAGAAATCGGCCAGCGCCCGCAGCGGGTTCAGCGGCTCCAGCACCGCCCAGGGCCAGAAGAGCGCCATCAGCCCATAGGCGACCGGCAGCGCCGGCAGCAGCCGCAAGGCCCCCCGTCCGGCGTCGCGCAGCCGTCCGGCGGAAACTCCGCCCACCAGCACCCAGCCCGCCAGCGCCGCCGCCGCATAGCCGGCCACCAGCAGCGCCCCGACCCGGATGCCCAGCGCCAGCCCGACGACCACGCCGAATCCCAGCACCGTGCCCCAACGCGGCCGCGGCATCTGCCCGACCAGCCGGATCAGCATCGCCACCGAGGCCATCATCAGCACGCCGAAGGGCACGTCCTTGGTGTGGTTGAACAGCCCGCCATACCAGGGTCCGCACAGCGCCAGCAGCGCCCCGGCCAGGAACCCGGCCCGCGACCCGGCGACCCGGCGGCCGACGCTCCAGACCACCGCGATCCCCGCCACCCCGATCAGGGCGCACAGCAGGTGCCGCGTCTCATAGGGGTCGAAGGGCAGCAGCGGGGCCAGCGCCACCGCAGCCATGTCGAACAGGCCACCGTAGAGAAAGAGGTTCTTGTAGGTGAAGGCCGAAGCGTCGGTGAAGCCGCTGCGGTACCAGTCGATCAGCTTGGCGCCATAGACATGCTGCACCTCCTCGTCGTTGGAGATGCCGTACTGCCGGAAGGTGACGGCGACCAGCACGATCAGGGCCAGCAATCCCAACGCCGCGGCAAGATCCCACGGCTCGCCCATCAGCCGGCGCAAAACGCTGCTCTTCCCCCGCACGCCCGGCTCCCCCGCTTCCCGTCCGCAAGCCCCCCAAGGCCAATCTGCAGAAAGCACCGGCCGCCGCAGCTTGTCATGTGAAATCTCTGACATGACCGTGGATGCGCGGACGCTCCTCACGACGCGACATAAAGTCCGCTTTAGCTCATTGACGTTGACTTCCCCCCGGCAGCCGTGGCGAAATCGTTGACGCAGGGGATTGTCCATGGCCGAACGGGATCGGGTGTATGGCGTGACGGAGTTGGCGGCGGAGTTCGACCTCACGCCGCAGGCGTTGCGCTTTTACGAGGAAAAGGGACTGCTGGCGCCGCAACGGGCCGGGGGACGGCGGGTGTTCACCTACCGCGACCGCGCCCGGCTGATGCTGATTCTGAAATTCCGGCGGGTCGGCTTCTCGCTGGAACAGATCGCCGAATACCTTGCCCATTACCGCTCCGGCCGGCCCAGCGCCGGGCAGTACCGCGACGGCCTGCGCAAGATCCGCGCCCGCCTGACCGAGCTTGAGCGCATGCAGTCGGAAATCGCCGAGGTGATCGGCGAGTTGAAGGCAATGGAGGGCGATGCCGAACGGCGGCTCGCCGCCTGCTTGCCTGACTCCTGCTTGCCTGACGAAGACCCAAAACAGACCGTGCCCACACAGAAGAGAAATGAACCGGGAGTGAAACGATGCTGCGCGGAATGATGATGAATGGCCCGCTGCTGGTGACGTCGATCCTGCGTCACGCGGCGCTCTACCATGCCGACACCGAGATCGTGTCGCGCACCACGGAGGGGCCGATCCACCGCTACACCTATGCCGACGCCTGGGTCCGCGCCCAGAAGCTGGCCAATGCGCTGGCGGCGCTGGGGATGCAGCCGGGCGACCGCATCGGCACGCTGGCCTGGAACGGTTACCGTCATCTGGAATGCTATTACGGCATCGGCGGCTCGGGCATGGTCTGCCACACCATCAACCCGCGCCTGTTCCCGGAACAGATCGCCTACATCGTCAACCACGCCGAAGACCGGCTGCTGTTCACCGACCTGACCTTCGTGCCGCTGCTGGAGGGCATCGCCCACGAACTGACCGGGCTGAAGGGCATCGTCGTGATGACCGACCGGGCCAACATGCCGGCCTCCAGCCTGCCCAACCTGCTGTGCTACGAGGATCTGCTGGCCGAACAGCCGGACAGCTTCGAGTGGCCGGAGCTGGACGAGAACACCGCCTGCGGCATGTGCTACACCTCCGGCACCACCGGCAATCCGAAGGGCGTGCTGTACAGCCACCGCTCCTCCTACCTGCATGCCATGGCCGCCTGCATGCCGGACGTGTTCGGCCTGTCGGCGTCGGACGTGGTGCTGCCGGTGGTGCCGATGTTCCACGTCAATGCCTGGGGCGTCCCCTATGCCGCACCGATGGTCGGCGCCAAGCTGGTCTTCCCCGGCGGCAAGCTGGACGGCGCCAGCCTGTACGAGCTGTTCGAAAGCGAAAAGGTCACCAACACCGCCGGCGTGCCGACCGTCTGGCTGGCCCTGCTGAACTGGCTGGACGCCAACAAGAAGAAACTCACGACCATGCGCCGCATCGCCATCGGCGGCTCCGCCTGTCCGCCGGTGATGATCCAGCGCTTCCAGGAGATGGGCGTGGAGGTTCTGCATGCCTGGGGCATGACGGAGACCAGCCCGCTCGGCCTCGCCAACATGCCGAAGGGCAAGCATCGCGGGATGGACGCCGACGCGGCGCTGGCGCTCGCCTCCAAGCAAGGGCGACCGATCTGCGGCGTGCAGTTCCGCGTGGTCGACGGCTCCGGCAACGACGTGGCCCGCGACGGCACCAGCTTCGGCCGGCTGCTGGTGCGCGGGCCCACAGTCTGCTCCGGCTATTTCGGCGTGACGGAAAGCCCCGCCCATCAGACGGTGCCGGGCTGGTTCGAAACCGGCGACGTGGTGACGATGGACGCCGACGGCTATGTCCAGATCGTCGACCGCACCAAGGACGTCATCAAGTCCGGCGGTGAATGGATCAGCTCCATCGACCTGGAGAACATCGCCGTCGGCCATCCCGGCGTCCAGGAAGCCGCCGCCGTCGCGGTTCCCGACGAGAAATGGGGCGAGCGCCCGGTGCTGGTCGTCGTCCGCAAGCCGGACTCCACCCTGACCCGCGAGGAATTGCTGGCGGTCTTCGACGGCAAGGTCGCGAAGTGGTGCATCCCCGACGACGTCCGCTTCGTCGACAGCCTGCCCCACACCGCCACCGGCAAGCTGCTGAAGAGCGAGATCCGCCACATACTGACCAGCCCGGACGGGGTGTGACCGAGCACGGCCGGGGGCGGTCTTCTTCCGTCCCCGCCGCGTTCATTCGGCAGCGATCAATTCGGCAAGCCGCCGCCGCTGGATGTCGGCACCGATCTTCGATGCGATGCGCGCAAGCTCGACCGACCGGGGATCCGGGTGGAGATCGGTGTTGCGGTCGAACCAGACCAGCACCTCTGCCAGACGCCACAGGCTGGGATTGCCGGTATAGACCGGATCGGGGAAGGCGGCTGCCACCGTCCTGATCTCGCCCGCGGCATATTTCCGGATGTTCTGGCGCGAACAGCCGACGATCTCCGCCAGATCGGCGAGGTTGACCAGATCGGGCGAGATCTCGGTCAACTGCGCACCGGGGATCGCGGTCAGCACGTCGGCGATGGCGGAGCGGACAGCGGCATCGGCCGAGACCGCCTCCCGCGAGAAGTCCAGCGCGATGGCCCCACGTCGCCCCACGCCGATGGTGGCGTCATCGCAGCCGGCTTCGAACAGGGCATCCAGCCACGCCGTCGGCTCTTCCCGGTCGGGCGGCAGGCGGAACTTCAGCACGAACTCCCACATCTCGCACCCACTCCCTAGGGTTTGCCCGCGGTCGGGCGGCCCGCATAAATACAGCCGTCGACCGCCCGGCGAATCTTGCGCGCCTCGTTCTCCGGCACCCGCGGTGTACTCCAGACCGAGATCTAGCAGAACTCCCCGCACCGGCAGTCGGCCTCGTTTTCCGGGCAACGCAGCAAGCCCCAGCAGTGTCCATGGCCCTTCTGCCACGTCCAGCCCCGATGCTCCGCATAGAGGACGGCCTCCTCGATCTCCTTCTTCGGATGCCTGTTCCGCGGCACGCCCGTCTCCAGCACATGATTATGGGATAGGCCATATGGTTGTCAACAGACAACCGGGTTGTTTATGACCCTTCCCTGTTCTCTCTTTTCATGCCGACGACCATCATGCAAGTGGATGGCATTGCGGTCGTGCCGGAAAAAGAAATCGGGCCGGACGGCATGAACCGTCCGGCCCAGTGTCCTCGCGGGAATGGCGAGGACGACGCACCCGAGGGAGGAGCGCGCAACCAAGGTCAATCTACCGGCCGACGAAGATGGCGACTTGTTCGTCTGCGCCACAAACTCTGCAAATTCACGCCATCAAGGCTGCTTCAGCGCTCCGACCGCACCCGCGCTACGGCATCGCGCCAGCCGCCATAGAGGCGGTCGCGCCTGTCCTGCTCCATGTGCGGTTCGAACCGGCGCTCGCTGCGCCAAGCGTCGGACACAGAATCCAGCCCGTCGAACACGCCGACCCGCAGTGCCGCGAGGCAGGCGGCACCCAGCGCCGTGGTTTCGATCACCTTCGGCCGTTCGACCGGCATGTTCAGCAGGTCGGCCAGGAACTGGCAGAGCCAGTCGTTGGCGGCCATGCCGCCGTCGATGCGCAGCGCGTTGATGGTGCCGCCCCAATCACCGGCCATCGCCTCCATCAGGTCGCGGGTCTGGTAGGCGACCGCCTCCAGCGCCGCGCGGGCGATGTGGGCGGGGCCGACGTCCAGCGTCATGCCGAAGATCGCGGCGCGCGCATCCGAATCCCAATGCGGCGCTCCCAAGCCGACGAAAGCCGGGACGAAATAGACGCCGTGGCTGTCGGGAACGCGGGTCGCCATGTCGTCGGTCTGGCTGGCATGGGTGATGATGCCGATGCCGTCGCGCAGCCACTTGATCGCCGCCCCCGCCACGAAGATCGAGCCTTCCTGAGCGTAAGCAGTCTTGCCGTTCAGCCGATAGGCAACGGTGGTCAGCAGCCGGTTCTTCGACACCACCGGCGTCTCTCCGGTGTTGATCAGCGCGAAGCAGCCGGTGCCGTAGGTCGATTTCGCCATGCCCGGCGTCAGGCACGCCTGCCCAAAGGCCGCCGCCTGCTGGTCGCCCGCCACCCCGGCAATGGGGATCGGCCGGCCGAGCAGCTCCGGCTCGGTGGCGCCGAAATCGTCGGAGCTGTCCAGCACCCGCGGCAGCATGGCGCGCGGCACCCGGAACAGCGCCAGCAACTCGTCGTCCCAATCCTGGGCATGGATGTCGAACAGCATGGTGCGCGAGGCGTTGGTCGCGTCCGTCGCATGCACCCGGCGTCCGGTCAGGTGATAGATCAGGAAACTGTCGATGGTGCCGAAGCACAGCTCGCCGCGTTCGGCCCGCGCACGGGCGCCCGGCACATGGTCGAGAATCCAGGCGATCTTGGTGGCGGAGAAATAGGCGTCGATCAGCAGGCCGGTCTTGGCGCGCACCAACTCGGCATTCCCTGCGGCGACCAGATCGTGGCAGAGCGACGCGGTGCGGCGGTCCTGCCAGACGATGGCGCGGTGGATCGGCTCGCCGGTGGCGCGGTCCCACACCACGGCGGTCTCGCGCTGGTTGGTGATGCCGATGGCGGCGATGGACGCGACATCGACCCCGGCCTTCTCCACCGCCTCGCGCGCCACGGTGCGGATGTCGCGCAGGATGTCGGCGGGATCATGCTCGACCCAGCCGTCGCCGGGGTAGTGCTGAGGAAACTCGCGCCGCGCCTCGGCCAGCGGAGTCCCCCTGCCATCGAACAGGATCGCCCGCGACGAGGTGGTGCCCTGGTCGATGGCGAGGATATGGCCGGCCTTGGTCATGGAAGCGTTCCCTCGTGATTTCTTGGGCTTTTATACCCTCTCCCGCCCCGGGAGAGGGAGGGACCCGCCGAAGGCGGGAGGGTGAGGGGTGATCCGAACATGGATTTCTATCATTGGATAACCCCTCACCCTTCCCAAGCTTTGCTTGGGCCCCTTCCCTCTCCCGGGACGGGAGAGGGGAATTAAAGAAAAGGGGCGACGGCATGCCTTTTAAAGAATGGCCGCCGCCCCAGGGTCACCTCCGACGCAACCAGGACGCCCGCCGGAAGGGTAAACCCGTCACCGCATCCCGGATCAGCGGGCGCGGCCTTCCTTCCAGGCCTTCAGCAGGTCGTCATAGGCAACGGTCTCGCCCTTCGGCTTCTCGTTGGCCAGCTTCGGCTTCGGCGCGCCCGGCTTGTCGAACCAGACCTTGGCGTCCTCCGGCTTGTTCAGCTGCGGGGCGCACTCGCCGCCGATCTTGGCGCGCTCCATGCGGGCCATGACCTGCTCCATCTGGTCGGCCAGATTGTCCATCGCCTGCTGCGGGGTGCGCTCACCCGTGACCGCCTCGGCGATGTTCTGCCACCACAGCGGGGCCAGCTTCGGATAGTCCGGCACGTTGGTGCCGGTCGGCGTCCAGGCGACGCGGGCCGGGCTGCGGTAGAACTCGACCAGACCGCCCAGCTGCGGCGCGACCTTGGTCATCGCCTCGGACTGGATGTCGCTTTCGCGGATCGGGGTCAGGCCGACCAGCGTCTTCTTCAGCGACGCGGTCTTCGACACGGTGAACTGGGCATAGAGCCAGGCGGCCTTGCGGCGTTCCAGCGGGGTGGACTTCAGCAGCGTCCAGGACCCGACGTCCTGGTAGCCGAGCTTCATGCCCTCTTCCCAGTACGGGCCGTGCGGCGAGGGGGCCATGCGCCACTTGGGCGAGCCGTCCTCGTTGACGACCGGCAGGCCCTTCTTGGTCATGTCGGCGGTGAAGGCGGTGTACCAGAAGATCTGCTGCGCGACCGCACCCTGGGCCGGCACCGGACCGGCTTCGGAGAAGGTCATGCCCGAGGCTTCCGGCGGCGCGTACTTCTTCAGCCAGTCGATGTACTTGGTCAGCGAATAGACGGCGGCCGGGCCGTTGGTGTCGCCGCCGCGCTTGACCGAGGCGCCGGCCGGGCGGCAGCCCTCGACGCGGATGCCCCACTCGTCCACCGGCTTGCCGTTGGGCAGGCCCTTGTCGCCGGCGCCGGCCATCGACAGCCACGCATCGGTGAAGCGCCAGCCGAGCGACGGGTCCTTCTTGCCGTAATCCATGTGGCCGTAGACGCGGGTGCCGTCGATTTCCTTCACGTCGTTGGTGAAGAAGTCGGCGATGTCCTCATAGGCCGACCAGTTCTGCGGCACGCCCAGATCGTAGCCGTACTTGGCCTTGAACTTCTCCTTCAGGTCCGGACGGGCGAACCAGTCGGCGCGGAACCAGTAAAGGTTGGCGAACTGCTGGTCGGGCAGCTGGTAGAGCTTGCCGTCCGGGCCGGTGGTGAAGCTGGTGCCGATGAAGTCCTTCACGTCCAGCGTCGGCAGGGTGACGTCCTTGCCCTCGCCGGCCATGAAGTCGGACAGCGCGACGGCCTGACCGTAGCGGACGTGGGTGCCGATCAGGTCGCTGTCGTTGACATAGGCGTCATAGACGTTGCGGCCCGACTGCATCTGCGTCTGCAGCTTCTCGATGACGTCGCCTTCCTGGATCAGGTCGTGCTTCAGCTTGATGCCGGTCAGCTCGCTGAACAGCTTGGCGAGAGTCTTCGATTCGAATTCGTGCGTCGTCAGCGTCTCGGAGACGACGTTGATCTCCATGCCCTTGTACGGCTCGGCCGCCTTCACGAACCATTCCAGCTCCTTCATCTGCTCGTCCTTGGAGAGCGTGGAGGGCTGGAGTTCCTCGATGATGCGCTTGGCGACGGCTTCCTGGTCCGGCGTCATGGCGGCGGACGGGGCCGCCGAGGCCATCGCCAGCAGAACGCCGATGCCGCCGGCCATCACGGCCCCGGTCAGGCGGCGCCGCAGAGTCTGGTGCTGAAGCATGCTTCCTCCCACTTGTCGACTTGGTGTCTGGTTGACGTTTGATTGTTGAGCTACCGGCGGAAACCACCGTTCTTCCCGTCACCCCCGCAGCCCCGCGGAGGAACGGATCCCGTGAAAACCCTGTCTCTTCGCCCTCAGCCGAAACGGATCACGAAAGCGACCCACAGCAGCGAGACCGCGGAGGCGCCCCACAGCGACACGTCGGTCGCGGCGAGCCAGCCCAGATGGATGAAGGCGCTGCCGAGCAGGCCGATGAACAGGCGGTCGCCGCGGGTGGTGCGCATCGGCAGGAAGCCCTTGGCCTCCACCGTCGGCGACAGCACCTCCCACACCGTCATGCCGGCCAGCATCAGGGCGATGCAGACGAAGAAGATCGCGGTCGGCGCGGTCCACGCCATCCAACCCATATCCATGACGCGGCCTCCCTCAGACCCGGCCCAGGGCGAAGCCCTTGGCGATGTAGTTGCGGACGAACCAGATCACGAGCGCGCCCGGCAGGATGGTCAGCACGCCGGCGGCGGCCAGCAGGCCCCAGTCCATGCCCGACGCGCTGACGGTGCGGGTCATGGTGGCGGCGATCGGCTTGGCGTCGACCGAGGTCAGCGTGCGGGCCAGCAGCAGCTCGACCCAGCTGAACATGAAGCAGAAGAAGGCGGTGACGCCGACGCCGGCCCGGATCATCGGCAGGAACACCGTGCCGAAGAAGCGCGGGAAGCTGTAGCCGTCGATGTAGGCCATCTCGTCGATCTCGCGCGGCACGCCCGACATGAAGCCTTCCAGGATCCACACCGCCAGCGGCACGTTGAACAGGCAGTGGGCGAGCGCCACGGCCAGATGCGTGTCGAACAGGCCGACCGTCTGGTACAGCTGGAAGAAGGGCAGCAGGAAGACGGCCGGCGGCGCCATCCGGTTGGTCAGCAGCCAGAAGAACACATGCTTGTCGCCGATGAAGCGGTAGCGCGAGAAGGCGTAGGCCGCCGGCAGCGCCACCGTCAGCGAGATGACCGTGTTCAGCGTGACGTAGTAGATCGAGTTGATGTAACCGCTGTACCAGCTGGGATCGGTGAAGATGGTGACGTAGTTCTGCAGCGTCGGATTGCGCGGGAACAGCGTCAGGCCGGACAGGATCTCCTCGTTCGTCTTGAAGGACATGTTGACCATCCAATAGATGGGCAACATCAGGAAGACGATATAGCAGACGAGAACGATCGTCCTGTTCGACACCCTTGCGGTGGACCGGCGGACATTGGCCGGAGCGGCCAGCGAGCCGGGAGCGAGAACCGCAGCCTTGCTCATTTCTTCTCTCCCGATCCGGAGTTGGTGATGACGGTGTAGAAGATGAAGCTGAACAGCAGCACGATCAGGAAGTAGACGATGGAGAAGGCCGCGGCCTTGCCGATGTCGAACTGCCCCACCGCCATCTGCGTCAGATACTGGCTGAGGAAGGTGGTGGAGTTGCCGGGGCCGCCGCCGGTCAGCACGAACGGCTCGGTGTAGATCATGAAGCTGTCCATGAAGCGCAGCAGCACCGCGATGATCAGGACGCCGCGCATCTTCGGCAGCTGGATGTAGCGGAACACCGCCCATTTGGACGCGCCGTCGATCTTGGCTGCCTGATAGAAGGCCGGCGGGATCGACTGCAGCCCGGCATAGCACAGCAGAGCCACCAGACTGGTCCAGTGCCAGACATCCATGACCAGCACGGTCATCCAGGCATGGGCCGAATTGTTGGTGTAGTTGTAATCAATGCCGAGGGCGCGGAAGGTGGCGCCCAGCAGGCCGATGTCGCCGCGGCCGAAGATCTGCCAGATGGTGCCGACCACGTTGAACGGGATCAGCAGCGGCAGGGCCAGCAGAACCAGCGTCAGCGACGTCTTAGCGCTGCGACCGCCGGGCATGCCGAGAGCGATCAGGATGCCGAGCGGGATCTCGATCGCCAGCACCGCCAGCGAATAGATGATCTGGCGCACCAGCGCGTCATGCAGCCGGTCGTCGGTCAGCACCGCCTCGAACCATTCGGTGCCAACGAAGAAGGTCTGGCCGGGGCCGAAGATCTCCTGCACCGAATAATTGACCACCGTCATCAGCGGGATCACCGCGCTGAAGGCGACGATCAGAAAGACCGGGATGATCAGGAACCAAGCCCGGTTGTCCTGGACCTTATCCATGGCTTGTGCCTCCGACCAGATGGCTGTCGCGGTAGAGCTTGGTCCACCGGGTGGGGAAACGGATGGCGGCGTCCAGCGCCGGGATCTCCTGCTCCTCGCTCAGCCGCGCCTTCAGCGTGTGGCTGCCCATCCGGACCGTCGCCAGCTTGGAGGTGCCGAGATCGTCGACACCGGTGACCTGCACCGGGATCGATCCGGCGCTGCCGCTGCGGGTCAGCTCCAGGAATTCCGGCCGGATGCCCAGCTCGAACTTGCCCCCAACCGCAGGCACGGCGCGGTCGGGCAGCGGGATGGCGATGCCGTCGACCAGCGCATGGTCATTGCCCAGCGTGCAGGGCATCAGGTTGATGCCGGGACTGCCGATGAAATAGCCGACGAAGGTGTGCTCCGGGTTCTCGAACAGCTCCTGCGGGGTGCCGAGCTGGACCATCGCGCCCTCGTACATCACCGCGACCTTGTCGGCGAAGGTCAGCGCCTCCACCTGGTCGTGGGTCACGTAGATCATGGTCAGGCGGTATTCCTCGTGGATCTGGCGCAGCTTGCGGCGCAGGATCCACTTGGTGTGCGGGTCGATGACGGTCAGCGGCTCGTCGAACAGGATGGCCGCCACGTCCGAGCGCACGAGGCCCCGCCCCATCGAGATCTTCTGCTTGGCGTCCGGCGTCAGCCGCTGGGCGCGCTTCTTCAGATCGTCGGTCAGGTCCAGCGCCTCGGCCACCTGCCGCACCCGGCGGTCGACGTCGGCGGCCGGAACCTTGCGGTTGCGCAGCGGGAAGGCGAGATTCTCGTACACCGTCATGGTGTCGTAGATCACCGGAAACTGGAACACCTGGGCGATGTTGCGCTCTTCGGGCGTGCAGCGGGTCACGTCCAGCCCGTCGAACAGCACCCGTCCCTCGCTAGGCACCAGCAGGCCGGAGATGATGTTCAGCAGCGTGGACTTGCCGCAGCCCGACGGCCCGAGCAGCGCGTAGGCCTTGCCGTCCTCCCACTCCTGCGACAGGCGGCGGAGCGCGTAATCCTCCGGCTTCGTCGGGTGCGGGTGGTAGGAGTGGCCGAGATTGTCGAATTGGATGGTCGCCATCGCTCCCGCCCCCCTTAAGCGATGTTGCGCAGCGCGCCGCGCCGCCAGTTGGGTGCCGCCACCAGCTGCCCGGCGGTGGAGAAGACGAAGATGCGGTCGGGATCGGCATAGACCTGGATGTCGCTGCCGATCGGATGGCTGTGCACCCCCTCCTCCCGCGCGATCAGCGTGGTGTCGCCGTGGCGCAGATGGACGAAGGTCTCCGACCCGCTGATCTCCGACAGGGCGACCCGGCCCTTGATCGGCACCAGCCGCTCGCTCCGCCGCAGCACCGTCAGGTGGTTGGCGCGGATGCCGACCTTGCAAGGGCCGGCCGGCAGGTTGCGGTCATGGGCGGACAGCGGCAGGCTGGTGCCATCGGACAGGGCGACGCGGTCGTTGGTCAGGATCGCGTCCATCACGTTCATCGGCGGATCGCTGAACACCTGCGCGCATTCCAGCGAGGCCGGCGTGTGGAACACGTCGCCGGTCGCCCCGGTCTGCAGCATCCGCCCCTCATGCAGCACCGTGACGTTGCCGCCAAGGATCAGCGCCTCCTGCGGTTCGGTGGTGGCGTAGACCACTGTGGTCTTGCCGTCCGCGAAGATGTCGCGAAGTTCGGCGCGCAGCTCCTCGCGCAGCTTGTAGTCGAGGTTGACCAGCGGCTCGTCGAGCAGAAGCAGGCCGGCGCCCTTCACCAAAGCCCGCGCGATGGCGCAGCGCTGCTGCTGGCCGCCCGACAGTTCGGCCGGCAGACGCTCCAAATAGGGCTCGATGCGCAGCATGGCTGCGGTCCGGCGCACCTTGGCGTCGATCTCCGCCTTGTCCTTGCCCTGGCGGCGCAGCGGCGAGGCGATGTTCTCGTAGACCGTCATCGCCGGGTAGTTGATGAACTGCTGATAGACCATCGCCACGTCGCGATGGCGCACCGACGTGCCGGTGACGTCCTTGCCGTTTTCCAGCACGCGCCCGGCGGTCGGCTTGTCCAGCCCGGCCATCAGCCGCATCAGCGTCGTCTTGCCCGCCAGCGTCCGCCCCAGCAGGACGTTGAAGCTGCCGGCTTGCAGCTCCAGCGACAGGGGGTGGAGATGCTGCTCGGCGCCGACGCGCTTGGCCACGCCTTCCAGTGTGAGTGTCACCGCATTCCTCCCATCGACCGCAGGCCGGCGGTGTCACCGCCCGTGTCCCTGTTGGCCGTAGCTTCTCGGCGCCGGTCGAACCAGCCGCCGATGGCGTCCCGGATCGCAGCGTCCAGGTGCAGCCCAAGTTTGGAACGCCGCCACAGGAAGTCGTCGCCGGTCATGGCGAACTCCTCCCGCGCGGCATAGTCGAGTTCGGCCTCGTAAACGCCGCCCCCGAAATCGATGCCCAGATCGTCCAGCCCCTTGGCGTCGCCCAGCAGCCGCTCCACCCGCGTGCCGTAGGCCCGCGCCAACCGGAGGGCCAGCGCCTCGGGCAGCCAGGGCCGGCTGCGCTTCAGACCGGCCAGGAAGCCGGCGAAATCGGCGTTGGCGATGTCGCCGCCGGGAAGCGCCACGGCGGCGGTCCAGGTGACGCCGCCCTTGCCGAGCGCCTTGCCCAGCTTCTCCGTCGCCTCCTCCGCCAACCGTCGGAAGGTGGTGATCTTGCCGCCGAAGATCGACAGCATCGGCGCCTGCCCGGCCGGCTCGTCCATCTCCAGCACATAGTCGCGGGTGACGGCCGAGGCGTTGCCGCTGGCGTCGTCGAACAGCGGCCGGACGCCGCTGTAGGTCCACACCACGTCGCTCTCGCGCACCGGCTTGGCGAAATAGCGCGACACCGCCCGGCACATGTAGGCGATTTCGTCCTGGCTGATCGCCACCGCACCGGGATCGCCCGAATAATCGAGGTCGGTGGTGCCGATCAGGGTGAAATCGCGCTCATAGGGAATGGCGAAGACGATGCGGCGGTCGTCATTCTGGAAGATGTAGGCGTGTTCGCCTTCGAACATCTTCGGAACGACGATGTGGCTGCCCTTGACCAGACGCACCGACTTGTCGACGGTGACGCCGGTGCGCTTGGCGATCATTTCGCGCACCCAGGGACCGGCGGCATTGACCAGCGCGCGGGCGCGGACGGTGCGGGTGGCGCCCGTGGTCACGTCGACCAGCGTCGCTTCCCACAGCCCGTCACGCCGCTCGGCCTTCTCGCAGCGGGTGCGCGTCAGGATTTCGGCCCCGCGCGCCTGCGCGTCCATGGCGTTCAGCACGACCAGCCGGCTGTCCTCCACCCAGCAGTCCGAATATTCGAACGCCTTGGTGAAACCGCCCGACAGCGGCTTTCCCGCCGGCGCGCTGGTCAGATCGACCCCGTGCGAGCCCGGCAGCAGCTTGCGCTTTCCCAGATGATCGTAAAGGAACAGGCCGATGCGCACCATCCAGGCCGGGCGCATGCTGCTGTCGTGGGGCAGAACGAACCGTAGCGGCCAGATGATGTGCGGAGCCGCGCGCAACAGAACCTCGCGTTCCTGCAGAGCTTCGCGCACCAGACGGAATTCGTAATATTCGAGATAGCGCAGGCCGCCATGGATCAGCTTGGTGCTGGCCGACGAGGTGGCGCCCGCAAGGTCGCCCTGTTCGCACAGCACCACCGACATCCCGCGCCCGACCGCATCGCGGGCGATGCCCGCCCCGTTCACGCCGCCGCCGACGATCAGAAGGTCAGCCACCACGGAACCGGCAGCCCCGGGTCCGCTTGCACCGAGCCGGCCGTCCGTTCCTGCAGGGCTCGCGTTTGCCATTGGGTTCCTCTCCGTACCGCGCCGGTTCCTTGCGAACCCGGCCGCTTTCGTTTCGGAACATAGAATGTTCGTTCGCGTTTGAAAAGGAAAATGTTTGTTCCGCGGACCATGTTTTTGAGGCTACGCCGGATCGAGCATCTTTCCTATCGGAAATATGGCCGATCCGGCGTGGTCTGTGCGAAAGCGCTCATGCCGCGCGGATGCCGCCCAGCAGGCGGTCGATGTCGTTGCTCAGGCTTTCGGAGCGTTGCGAAAGCGCGCGGGTGGCGTCCACCACCTGGGCGGCGGCACTGCCGGTGCGGTTCACCGCGTCGTCCACCGACACCACCGTATCGGCGATGCTCTGCACCGCATCGGAGGCATGGTTGATGCTGCGCGCGATCTCGTCGGTAGCGGCGGACTGCTCCTCCACCGCAGCGGCGACCATGGCGGTGATCTCGTCGATGCGGCTGATCGTGCGGCCGATATCGTCGATGGCCGAGACGGCCCCCTGCGCTGTGCTGCGCACCGCCTGGACCTGCTGGGCGATCTCCTCCGTCGCCTTGGCGGTCTGGCCGGCGAGGCTGCGCACCTCCTCCGCCACCACGGCGAAACCTTTCCCCGCGTCGCCCGCGCGGGCCGCCTCGATGGTGGCGTTGAGCGCCAGCAGGTTGGTCTGGCCGGCGATGGCGTTGATCATGCCGACCACGTCGCCGATCTTCTGCGCGGCGGCGGCCAACGCCACCATAAGCTCGTTGGTGCTGCGCGCCTCATCCACCGCGCTGCGGGCGATCTGGCTGGAATCGCCGACCCGCCGGGTGATCTCGCCGATCGAAGCGGAGAGCTGGCTGGCGGTGGCCGCCACCGTCTGCACGTTCGTCGCGGTTTCGGCGACGGCGGAGCGCACGTCGGTCATGCGGCGGCAGGTCTGCTCGGCGGTGGCGGACATGCCTTCCGACGCCTCGCGCATGTCGGCAGAGGCGGCGGTGATGTGGCGCGAGGCCTCCTTCACGCTGGCCTCGATGCTGGCGGTGATGGACTGGATGGTGCGCGACCGCTCGGCATCGGCGGCCTGCTTCATCGCGTCCTGTTCCTCCTGCAGACGGGCGATCTCTGCGCTCTTGTCGCGGAAGACGCCGACGATCCCGGCCATTTCGGCGATCTCGTCGCGCCCGCGGACCTTGGCATCGGCCGTCAGATCGCCGGCGGCGACGGCCCGCATGGCGTCGATCACCCGCAGCAGCCGGCGGGTCAGCCGGTTGCGGACATAGAACCAGGCGATCAGCAGGCTCGAAAGCACCACGACGGCCGCGGCTCCGCCCTGGACGGCGACGGCCCCGGCAATCGCGCTTTCAGTCCGCGTCACGTCGGCGCCGGTGCGCTCCTGCTGGTGGGCAACCACCGTATCGATGGTGGCGTTCAGTTCGACGGTCAGCCGGACGGTCTCGGCGAGCGCGCTTTCGATGTCGGCGGTGATGCGCGCCTGATCGTCGCGTAGGCGAAAGACGCTGCCGGCACCACTGCCGAAGGCAGCCAGTCCGTCACGCGCCTTGACCAGCGACGGCCGGTCGGCGCTGTCCTTCGGGTAGGCCTCGATGGCATTGTCGACGCGCAGCAGCGCCCAATTGTACTTCGACCGGATGTTGTTCAGCGTCGCGCCATAGGGCACGCTGGACGCGGCGGCGATCATGCCGAAGGCGAGGTTGCCGTTGGCCTGTACGTTCATCAGTTGGGTGATGACCGGCAGTTCCTCCTGCGCCAGCCGACGGCCCAGCCCGGTGGCGGCATCGACCGTCTGCGCCGCCGCCAGATCGCCCACCACATTGTTGACCGACAGGGTCGACACCTCCAGCAGCGGCGCCACCAGATCGGTGAAGTCCTCGTGCGCCATCACCGCGTCGGCCATCAGCGTGTTGAGCTTCTCCTCCAGGTCCAGCCTCTCGGCAGTGCGCTTGCCCAACGTGTCCAGCGCCGCCCCCATGCGCTCCGCCAGCTTGGCGACCGCGTCGGCATCCGCCGCCATTCCTCCGGCGCCCGCTCCCGACTGGTTGCGCATCGCCGCGATGCGGTCGCGCAGACCCACCAGCCGCTTGGTCAGGCCGTCCATCCGCTCCGTCAACTCGGCCGTGTCGCGCGATGCCGCCACCGCCGGCGCATCGGCGGCGATCGCCGTGCTGTCCTTCGCCAGATTGAGGGAGCCGACGATGGCCGGCACGCTGCTGCGGCCGATCTGGCCCATCGATTGCCCAGTCTCGGTCAACGACCACCAGGCCATGACGCTGGCGAAGGCGGCGAGCATCGCCACCCCGCCGAAGGCCAGGAACAGCCGCCCCTGAATGCCGAGCCGAATGCTCCGCCGCTCCCCTTCCGGCGTCAGTTGCGTCATATTCCTCTCCTATACGTTAATTTTTTGTCAACAGGCCGGACCGTTTGGAGTCACGACAAGTTTGAAAGATGGCGACGATGGCCGTCAGTCGCGGCAAACCCTGATCGGGCGCATATCGGAACCGCGTGCGTCCTCTCTTAGCATGCGCGTTCATTTTCGTAAAGAAACATGCTTGTGTTGCGAACAATATCCAGCGTACATATTTGCCGTACGGGGCCGTAGGTTCACCGTGTGACCGAAACGCCCGGCCGGCCTGGACCGAAGGCGCCGCAACTCACCGTTTTTCGCTTTGACCCATTCCGCGCATCTGATTCACTGACGCCCCACCCCTAGCCGACCGGAGACAGCCCCCCGATGGATGCGCGCCTGGACGCCGAACGCCGCCAGCAGGAAATCGTGGCCCTGGTCCATGCCAAGGGCATGGTGCAGATCCAATGGCTGGCCGAACATTTCGACGTCACGCCGCAAACCATCCGCCGCGACATCGAACATCTGGCCGGGCAATCCGCCGTGCGGCGCTTCCGCGGTGGCGTCACCGTGCCGTCCAGCGTGGAGAACATCGCCTATTCCACTCGCCAGACCCTGATGGCGGAGGAAAAGCGGCGCATTGCCGAGATGGTCGCCCGCCATGTACCGGAGGACGCCTCGCTGTTCCTCAACATCGGCACGACGACGGAGGCGGTGGCCCAGGCCCTGCTCGGCCACAAGCGGCTGCGGGTGCTGACCAACAACCTGAACGTCGCCACCATCCTGCATAAGAACACCAACTTCGCCCTCTCCATCGCCGGCGGCCTTGTGCGCGAGCGCGACGGCGGCATCATCGGCGAGGCGACGGTGGAGTTCATCCGCCGCTACAAGGTCGACATCGGCATCATCGGCATCAGCGGCATCGACGCCGAAGGCGACCTGCTGGATTACGACGAGCAGGAGGTCCGCGTCGCCCGCGCCATCATTGAAAGCTCGCGCCGGGTCTTCCTGGTCACCGACCATACCAAGTTCGGCCGCAACGCCATGATCCGCATGGCCGACGTCAGCGTGCTCGACGCCCTCTTCACCGACCGCCTGCCGCCGCCGGAATTGATGGAGGTGCTGGGCAACGCCGACTGCCAGGTCCATGTCGCCGACGGCAGCGAGCCGGCCAATGGCGACGGCGAGGATGCGGAGGAGTAAGGGGATATCCCCCGTTTCTGCGAAACTGCTTCAAACGCGGCACCCCCACCTGCGGTCCTGATGACGCTTGCCGAAGCGGGGCATCGCCTCCACTCTGTGATGTTGGGCCTTATGAAAGCGGTTGGCCCGGCAAACAGATATCAGCAGGTGTGCGGTGATCATCGAAAGCGACCTCAAGCTCGACTTCAAGGATGTGCTGATCCGGCCGAAACGCAGCACGCTGCAGAGCCGCAACGACGTGGACGTCAACCGGACCTTCACCTTCCTGCACACCCAGCGCGACTGGACCGGCTTCCCGCTGATCGCCGCCAACATGGATGTCACCGGCAGCATGGGCATGGCCCGTGCGCTGTCGCGCTTCGGCGCCATGACCGCCCTGCACAAGCATTACAAGGCCGACGAGCTGGTCGCCTTCTTCCAGGCTGAGGCGGAATCCGCCGTCCAGTCGAACGTCTTCTATTCGATGGGCATCGCCGATGCCGACCATGACAAGTTCCAGTCGGTGAAGGCGAAAGCGCCGGTGGGCAAGATCTGCCTGGACGTCGCCAACGGTTATACCGAGCGCTTCGTCGAGGTCATCGCCCGCCTGCGCGAGGAGAACCCGGAGACCGTCATCATGGCCGGCAACGTCGTCACCGGCGACATGACGGAGGCGCTGCTGCTGGCCGGCGCCGACATCGTCAAGGTCGGCATCGGTCCGGGGTCGGTCTGCACCACCCGCAAGATGACCGGCGTCGGCTATCCCCAGCTGTCGGCCATCATCGAATGCGCCGACGCCGCCCACGGGCTGAAGGGTCAGGTCTGCGGCGACGGCGGCTGCACCGTTCCGGGCGACATCTCCAAGGCCTATGGCGCCGGCGCCGACTTCGTCATGCTCGGCGGCATGCTGGCCGGCCATGACGAGTGCGAGGGCGAGATCCGCTACGAGGACCGTGACGGCGACCGCGTGCCGGTGGCCATGACCTTCTACGGCATGTCATCGGACACGGCGATGCACAAATACTCCGGCGGGGTGGCCTCCTACCGTGCCTCGGAAGGCAAGACGGTGGAGATCCCCTATCGCGGCCCGGTGGAGAACACGATGCAGGAGATCATGGGCGGCGTGCGCAGCATGATGACCTACATCGGCGCCACAAAGCTGAAGGAGGTGCCGAAACGCACCACCTTCGTCCGCGTCGGTGCCCAGCTGAACACCGTGTTCGGGGGCTGATCCACTCCGGCGCCGCATGGCAGATCCCTGCCGCCCCACCCCGTCCGATTCTTGTCTCTTGGACCCGTTCCGTTCTACTGCTTGGGTAAGCGGCGAATCGGAGCATTGCGGGAACGAGACAGCTTATGGACGGGGTGCCCGGCAGCGGAGCGGACGTCATCCGCGCCCAATTGCCGACCCTGCCGGACACGCCCGGCGTCTATCGGATGCTGGCGGCCGACGGGTCGGTCCTTTATGTCGGCAAGGCGAAGAACCTGAAGCGCCGGGTGGCGAGCTACACCCGGACCGACGGGCTGCCCAACCGCACCCGGCGGATGGTATCGCTGACCCGCGCCATGGAGTTCGTCACCACCCACACCGAGGCCGAGGCGCTTCTGCTGGAAGCGAACCTGATCCGCAGCCTGCTGCCGCCCTTCAACATCCTGGTGAAGGACGACCGATCCTTCTCCTACATCGTCATCGGGAAAGGTCATGACTTTCCCCGCCTGATGCAGCATCGCGGCAGTGCCGAGCGGCGCGGCACCTCCGGCAAGGGTAACCGCAGGGATTCCGACCTGTTCGGCCCCTACGCCTCGCCGCATCTGGTCGGCATGACCATCGCCGCTCTGCAACGCGCCTTCCTGCTGCGCAGTTGCGACGACGGCGTGTTCGCCTCGCGCACCCGGCCCTGCCTGCAACACCAGATCAAGCGCTGCTCGGCCCCCTGCGTCGGCCGCGTCAGCGAGGAGGAATATGCCGATCAAGTCCAGGGCGTGCGCGACGTGCTGTCCGGCCGCAGCGCGGAGGTGCAGGCGGAGTTCGCCCGCCACATGCTCGACAGCTCCGACCGGCTGGAATACGAGGACGCCGCCCGCTGGCGCGACCGCATCCGCGCGCTGACCGCCTTGCAGAGCCGCCAGGACATCAATCTGGAGGACACGCTGGGCGACGCCGACGTGCTGGCCCTGCACCGCGAAGGCGGTGCGGCCTGCGTCCAGGCCTTCTTCTTCCGCGGCGGCCGCAACCAGGGCACCCGCGCCTTCTTCCCCCGCATCGACGCGGAGGAGGAACCGGGCGACATCCTCGCCGCCTTCGCCGCACAACTCTATGCCGACACCCCGCCGCCGGCCCTGTTGCTGCTGAGCGACCCGGTCGAGTCACCGGACCTGCTGGAGGAAGCGCTGAGCCTGTCCGCCGGTCACCGCGTCGCCATCGAATGCCCCAAGCGCGGCCCGAAGCGCCGCGCCGTCGAACATGCGCAGACCAACGCCCGCGACGCTCTCGGCCGCCGTCTTGCCGAGCGCTCGACCCAGGCGACGCTGCTGGAGGGGGTGGCGCGCGTCTTCGGCCTGCCGGCCGCGCCGCGCCGCATCGAGATCTACGACACCTCGCACATCCAGGGGGCCTTCCCGGTCGGCGCTATGGTGGTGGCCGGGCCGGAGGGGTTCCAGCGCAACGCCTACCGCCGCTTCTACATCCGCGATCCGGAGGCCGCCGGCGACGATTACGCCATGCTGCGCGAGACCTTCACCCGCCGCTTCCACCGCAGCAGCAAGTCCGACCCCGATTCTGCCCAATGGCCCGACCTCGTGCTGATCGACGGAGGGCTGGGGCAGCTGAACGCGGTGAAGGACGAACTGGCGATGCTGCAGATCACCGACATACCGCTGGTCGCCATCGCCAAGGGTCCCGACCGCAACGCCGGGCGCGAGCGCTTCTTCCGCCCCGGCCAGCCGCCGCTGACGCTGGAGCCCAACGATCCCGTGCTGCATTTCCTGCAAAGGCTGCGCGACGAGGCCCACCGCACCGCCATCGACAGCCACCGCGCCCGCCGCATGAAGGCGATGTCGCACACCCGCATCGACGGCATCCCCGGCATCGGTCCCGCCCGCAAGAAGGCCCTGCTCCACCATTTCGGCAGCGCCACCGCCGTCGCCTCCGCCGGCCTGAAGGACCTGGAGGCCGCCCCCGGCATCAGCGAGACCATCGCGCGGAAGCTCTACGAACACTTCCACGGATAGAGGGTTACGGCACCGTCTTCCCCGTGAACGGGTTCCAGCCCACCGCCGCCAGCGCCGCCCAGGCGGTGGCGCCCAGATGGGGACGGCGGTAATAGAGGAAGTCGTCGGTCTTGCTGTCCGGCCCGATGGCAAGCCCGGTGGACAGCACCTGCGGCCTGGTGGCGTAGAGATAGCCGCCGGGGCTGATCTCCTTCAGCAGTTCGCCGAACAGCCGGTCGGCATCGCCCCGGCGGCCGACGAAGCGATAGGCGAGCGCCGCCTGCGCCGTGCCCTCCACCCACATGCCGTCGCGGTCGTCGTTGAAGTCGAAACCGCCGTCGGCGCCATGGGCGCGCTCCGCATAGGACAGGGCGGCGCGCCAGGCCTCCGGCGCCTTCGGCAGCAGCAGCGGCCAGAGCTGGGCATCGAGGCCGGAGGTGGAGGTGCTGACCGTCACCCCGTCCGGCGCGGTGCCGATGGGGAAATGGTCGCCGCCCGCCGTCCACATTTTATCGAGGAAATCGCGCGCCTCCTTCTCCGGCCCGGCAAAATCGCCGCCCATATCTCTGGCCAGCCAGCCGAACAGCGCGACCAGATCGGTGTTGTGCTCGGTCGATTTCCAGGTCAGCGGCTGCGGTGCGTCGTCGAAGCCCTGCAAACCGCCGTTGAAGCCGCCGGGGCCGCGCGGGTCGCGGGTATGCTCGACCACCCAGCGCGCCAGCTCCGCCGCTCCGTCGCGGAAGCGCGTCTCGCCGGTCGCATCGCCGAGCGTCAGCAGGGCCAGCCCGGCCCAGGCGACGTTGCCGGTGGCGGTGCCGACCTGATAGGGGTCCTCGCCCCAATGGTTGCCGACGGCATCCCACCAGCCATTCGGCGGGATCGGCCGCTGCTTCTGCGCGCCGGCTCGATAGGTGTTGCGCAGCCGCCCCTTCCAGCCGGCGCGGTCGAGCGACACGGCGTCGAGCAGCGCCTCGCCGATGCGCAAGGCCTTGTCGCGCTGGCCGCAACCGGTCAGCGCCATGATCGCCAGCGCGTTGTCGTAGGTGAAGGCGGCGTTGGACAGCGCCGGCTCCGAGGTCGGGCCGGGCGCGTAGGAATTGTCGTAGCTGCGCAGGAACAGCGGCCCGCGCCCGGACACCTCGTCGACCCGCGACGCGAGCGTGCCGCAGGTCTTCTGCGCCAGCTCCTTCGCCGGAGGGGCCGGGGCGGCCGAGGCGGGAACGGCCATCAGCGTGGAAACCCCGAGCAGGGCAGCCGCCAGCGCGGCACGGCCGAACCGCGCACCCCGCCGGGAGAGCATTCGCTTGACGCTGACACGCTTGGACATCGACACCGCCGGCCAGTTCCAGAAAGCCCCAGATATGGTCCTTTCGCCGGCCGACGGCAACCAAACGGGATGGCGTAGCCCTCCTTACAGCGGCGCCAGCCCGGCCATGATGTGCTTCTTGCGGTCGTCATAGGCGCCGCCCAACTCGGCCGCGCGGTCGTCGTCGAGGACGTCCCTGGCCTCCTCGAACAGCTCCTCTTCCTCTTCGTCCAGGTGGTGGCGGACCAGTTCGCCCAGCACCTGCAGCTTTTCCTTCCAGCCGCTGTCGGTGGTCTTCATCGCGTTCAGCTCGTCGAGCAGGCCATTGATGAGGTGATGCTCGTTCAGCCCCTCGACGGTTTCCGACTTCGCTTCCTTGGCCTTCTTCAGCGAGGCGTAGAAGACGCCTTCCTCCACCTTCGAATGGGCCCACAACTCGCGCTGCAGTTCCTCGAACACGGCGCGGCCGCTGCCGTTGGCCTTCTCGGTCTTGTCCAGAAGGCTGCGGATGGTGTCGTGATCGGTCTTGATGCGGGCGAAGATATCAGCCTGGGTGCCGGTGGTCTTGCTGGCCATCGTCGGGGTCCTTGGCAATTGTCGAGAGGCGGCTGCCGGAGGGCAGTCGCGAAAAAGCTTGCCAGTAGAACCCCGCCGCAGCCGGACTGTTCCCGGCCTTCTCACCCTCAGCCTTGCGGATGCGTTTCCACGAATTCCCGCAGGGTGTGCATCAGTTCCACCGCATGGTCGACATGGCCGTGGGCACAGGCGTCCGCGATGTCGTCGGCGATGATATGGGCAATGCGGTCGGGTCCGCCGGGGCAGTGGGCAAGGCAATGGCCCATCTCCACCGCCACCATTTCCGGCAGATGTTCGTGTTCGGCGATCGCGTCGATCTCCGCTTCGGTGAGATCGCTCAGAGCGATGCAGTCCTTGATCGTCAACATGGCGCGTTCCTCCCGGGAACGGCCGGGATGCCCTGCGGGCAGGGTCGAAAACGGTCCTGCTGATCGCCCCACCGCAAATACCGGAGCCGCACGGGATCCCCGCCAGAAAAAGCGGCAGGGAAACCCGCGCGGCCGAAGACCGGCGACTATCAGTGAGCCATCAGAACCGGCAGCCCGGCGTGGTTCAGCACGTAGCGCGTGACACCGCCCAGGATCATTTCCCGCATCCGGCTGTGGCCATAGCCGCCCATAACCAGCAGGTCGGCGCCCAGCTCCACGGCTTTCTTGGTGACCGTCTCCCCAACGGGTTCCGATCCCGGATGCAGTATAGTTAACTCCGGGTTAACTCCCTGCCAAGCGAGATATTGGGCAATGCGGCGTCCTGTCGCGCCTTCCGTCACCGAAGTTTCGGCGGTCAGCACATGGGCGCGGTCGGCGCTGCGCAGGAAGGGCAGGGCCGCGGCGACGGCGCGGGTGGCCTCCGTCTTGCCGTTCCAGGCGACGGCGACGGTGTGGCCGATCTCCGCCGGCAGGGTCTTCGGCACCAGCAGCACCGGCCGGGCGGATCCCAGCAGCGCCGTTTCCATGGTGGTGTAGCCCTGCGTGTCCGCTTCGATCGAGGTGTGGGCGCAGACGATCAGGTCGGCAAGACGGCCCTCGGCCGGCACCACGTCCTCGATCCGGCCGACGACCTCGCGCCAGGAGGCGGACGGCGCCTCGACCCCGCCGGGGACCTCGCGCATCTCGAACCCCGCCTCGGCGACGGCGGCGTCGAAGGAACGGCGGGCGGCGGCGCGATGGTTGTTCGATTCCGTCTCGGCCGCGCGCATGATTTCGTCGACCATGGCGCCGGACATGCCCTCGCCCAGCATCGGAACGGCATCACGCGGGTCGAGGCTGACGAACAGGCCGACAAGGTGGGCGTCGAAATCGCGCGCCACCGAAATCGCGCCCTTCAGGGCCACCGGATCGTTCTCACTGCCGCAGAGCGGCACTAGGATGGTCTTGTAGGTCATGGACTCCTCCCGGACCGGTTCGAGCGGCCCTTCCCGGACGGCGGCGGTCCGTCCGCCGGTGTGGCGGGCGATTCTCACCGGGCCGTCATTCGCCCCATCGTCGCTGCGGTCCGCGGTCCGGGGCAAGGGCCGCAAACCTTGAAGATTCAGTCCATAAGATGCTGTCACTCCTGGAATTAGGCCAAGCTTGCACGGGCGTCGTCCAGCACATCCGCTGCAACCCTGCCAGAATCCAGGCGCGTCCAATCGATTGTACCCAAATCATAGGATTCCTGCCGTTCGACCACGTCGGCTGTGGCGTCGGACGCATCGTTGCGACGATTGGTCACACGCTCCACCCGTTCCGACAACGGCGCCTCCATCCAGATCCCGTCGAACCGCACCCCCGCCTCCGCCGCGACCGCTTCGATCCGGCGGCGCTCGTCCGGCCGGGCGCTGACCGCATCGACCACCACGGCTTGGCCCGTTCCCAGCACCGCCGCCGCCCTCCGGTACAACTCATCATAGACCCGTTCCGTCACCGCCGGGGCATAGCCGTCGGCCGGCAGCCGGTCGGTGTCCGCGACTCCGTACAGCCGCTTGCGCAGCACGTCGCTGCGCAGCACCACCGCACCGGGCGACGGACCCAGATCGGGCGCGATCCCCTTGGCCAGCTTGGTCTTGCCGGTGCCGGACAGCCCGCCGACCGCCACCAGCCGCGCCGGCGTCGGGTCTAGCGCGGCGAGCGCTTGGTCCAGATAGCGCCGCGCCTCTCCGGCCAGCCCCTCCGCCTTTCCGCCAAGCCGCAGCGCCGCAGCCGACACCTTGGCCCGCACCGCCGCGCGCAGCGACAGGAACAGCGGCAGCGCCGCCAGCCCGCCGTAATCCTCCGTCTCCTCCAGATAGCGGTTCAGCACGGCGTTGCCCAACGGCCGCAACCCGCGGTGATCCAGATCCATCAGCAGGAAGGCGAGGTCATAGAAGACGTCGGCCACCGCCAGCGCCTCGTCGAATTCGATGGCGTCGAACAGGGTCGGCTCGCCGTCCAGCAGGACGATGTTGCGCAGATGCAGGTCGCCATGGCCGTGGCGGACGAAGCCGTCCCGCCGCCGCGTCTCCAGCAGCGGCGCCAGCCGGTCGAGCGCGTCGCCGGTGCGCTCCGCCAGCCGGGCCACAGCGTCGGCGGGAAACAGATCCGGCGCGGCGCGCAGGTCCTCCAGATTGCCGTCCGCCACCGCGCGCAGCGCTTCCACCCCGCCGCCATTCGGCCGCGGAGCGGCGTCGCGGTGGAAGGCGGCGATCCGCTCTGCCAGCCGGCGCATCAGGACAGGGGTCAGGCCGCCCCGCTCGGCCATGCGGTCGAACAGCGCCTCGTCGGGGAAGCGCGCCATCGACACCAGCCAGTCGGTGGCGTCCCTTGGCACATCCCCTGCCGCGTCCCCACCCTCTTCGTCCAGCCGCAAGCGGCCATCGGCCTCGCGGCGGATTGCGACCACGCCCCGATAAAGCGTCGGTGCGGTGCGACGGTTGATCGCAAATTCCGCGACGCAGGCCGCATGGCGCTTCGCAACCGTCGAATAGTCCAGATAGGGATAGCGCACCGCGCGCTTCAGCTTCAGCGCCCGGTCACCGGCCAGGAACACCAGGGCGGCATGGGTGTCGATCCGCTCCACCGGCTGCCCGCCATGGGTGCGCGGATCGCCGAGGAAGGCGATCGCCTCCTCCTGCGGCGCAGGGCAGGACGCTGGCTCGGCGGGATGCACGCTCATGAGCATATGGTAACAGACAACCGTCCCGCACCGCTCATGCTTTCATGGTTGAAACGCGGATGGCGATCACGACATCCTAGGGGTAGTGCCGATACTCCATGGGTCAGTCGCCACGCCCCATCGTTATAGTGGCCGGACCGCGTGGTGCGATCCGACGCGTCACCGGGAGGGGGTGCCCGTGAACCGCCTGTTCAGCCGCCAGGGGAATTGCCGCCATAGGATTTGCCGGCCGGCCGTCTTGGCCGCCTGCCTGCTCGCGCTCGCCGTCACTCTTCCGGGCGCCGGATCGGCGCGGGCGGAGTCGATCGACGCGGACGGCCGGTTCGGCAACTGGGCGGTCGGCGGCCTCGCCTACAGCCTGCAGCCGCCGGCGGAAAGCAACCTCACCATCCTGAACAGCAAGATGCGGATCGGGTCGTCGCTGGTCCCGCAGGCCGAACCCTATGTCAGCATCCAGCCCTGGATCGGGCCGGGCAGCGGCAGCAGCCTGACCCCGCGCGGCGCCGTGACCGGTGTCGGCACGGGACTGACCGGTGGCCTGAGCGGCGGCGTGCTGGTCGACGTGCCGCTCGGCTCCTTCGTCTTCACCCCCAGTTTCGGCGCCGGCACCCTGCCCACCGCCCGGCGCGAGGGCGCCCCCACCACCGAGTTCCGCTCGCAGCTGGAATTGGGATACGAGTTCGACAACAAGTCGCGCTTCAGCCTGGGCTACAGCCGCATCGTCAACGACGCCGCGGCGGGCGATCCGGCGGCCGGCACCAACAACGTCTTCGGCTTTTATTATCGCTTGCCTTTCGGTGGCCCCTGACTGGTCGCCGAGCTCAGGACATCGTGTCGCGGCGTCTGGCGCCGGCAAAAGGCGCGCAAGGGTAGCCTCTTAACCACATCTTAAACATGGTTGGTTCAAGTGGACGCGGACCGAACGCTCCCCGGGGAACCCACCATGGCCACCAAGCGCAAGACCGCCTCCTCCGCCGCTCCCGCAACCGCTCCCGCCGCGACTGCCGCCGCCGCTCCGGTGTTCGAGGCTCCGGTGGAAAGCTGGGCCGACACCATCCTGCGCACCAACTTCGCGTCGGTGGAACAGGACAGCATCGTCCTGCTGCAGGCGGCCAGCACCCTGCTGGAATCGGATGAGCCGGAAAAGGTCAACCTCGCGCTGGACCAGAACCTGAAGCTGTGGATCGCCATCAAGACGGTCCTGCTGAACGATGACTGCCCGGTCGAGCCGGAGGTGAAGGCCAACCTGCGCAATCTGGCGCAATATGTCGTCTCCACCACCATGCTGGCGACCCAGGGCGCCATCGAGACGCGCAAGCTGGTCTCGCTGGCCCGCCTGAACATGAACATCGCCGAAGGCCTGCTCAGCGGCCAGCGCAACCGCATGATCCAGGAACGCGCCTATCAGATCTGGCAAGAGGAAGGCTGCCCCGAAGGCCGCGAGCAGGAGCACTGGCTGCGCGCCGAAGCCGAAATCTCCGGCCTGTTCAAGGTCTAAGCGAAGGTCGGACGCTCCGGGCCGAGCGTCGGCGCGGCTTTACGCAACACCGCCATACCGCCCCGACATGACCGCCCGCGTCGCGACATCGTGACGCGGGCGGCAACGCTTGGTAGGCTCGGCGCACCGTGACAGTCCCGCCGCAAACCATCCACAAGCCGCACAAGCGCGTCGACAACACCCCGCTCGGCATCGCCTCGATGCTGATTTCCGTGCTGTTCTTCTCGCTGATGAACGTCCTGGCGAAGCTCCTGATGGACCGCTTCCCGGTGACCGAGGTCATGTTCTTCCGCAGCCTGTTCGCGCTGATCCCGGTCTGTCTGGCGATCCATTTCGGCATGGGCTTCGTGACGACGCTGCGCACCCGCTATCCCTGGGGCCATCTGGGGCGGTCGTTGATCGGGCTCAGTTCCATGGCCGCCATGTTCTGGTCCTTCCATCTGCTGCCGCTGGGCGACGCCATCTCGCTGAATTTCGCCGCCCCGCTGTTCCTCACCGCGCTGTCGGTGCCGCTGTTGAGCGAGAAGGTCGGCATCCACCGCTGGAGCGCGGTTCTGGTCGGTTTCGTCGGCGTGCTCATCATCGTCCGGCCCAGCGGCGACGTGCTGAATCTGGGCGCGCTCATCGCGCTGTTCGGCGCGCTGACCAATGCGCTGGCGATGATCGCCATCCGCCAGCTGAGCCGGACGGAACTTCCGAACACCATCGTCTTCTACTTCACCCTGCTGACCACCGTCCTGCTCGGCCTGACCCTGCCCTTCTCCTGGATCACGCCGGCCCCGATGGACTGGCTGCTGCTGCTGGCGACCGGCCTGTGCGGCGGCGGCGGCCAGCTGATGCTGACCCGCGCCTATTCGCTGGCCCCGGCCGCCCTGGTGGCGCCGCTGAATTACACCTCGCTGCTGCTGGCGGTCGGCTTCGGCTGGCTCCTGTGGGGGGAGGTGCCGACCACGACCATGGCGGTCGGCGCCGCCGTGGTGATGGCGAGCGGCCTCTACATCCTGCACCGCGAAACCCGGCGCGGCACGGCCGTGACCAAGCCGCTCCCGGCCGGCGAAGGCGACTGACGGCACCCCGCGCGCCCCGAAATTTCGGCGGATCGCCGCGCGTCATAGTTTCGCCATGGCGCAATGATGGGCTGTAGCATTGCGCCGGTGAACGAGTCGGTGGGCAAAAGCCGCAGGCGGCACCTATATGATTGTCTCGCGCAGCATGACCGGTCGGCGGCGCCAAGCGAACCGCCGGACCGGCTGCATTTCGGCGCGGAGGGGGCGGCATGAAGCAGAACGAGCGACGCGGCGACTCCGGACCCGGCCAGAATCAGGCTGCCCAGAACCGGGCTGCCGATGATCGTGGCGACAGCGACGGCGTGACCGAACCGCGCCTCCGCCTTGCCCAGGCGCGCGCGGCGCTGCTGTGGGAACGGCTGGGGCCGGCGCTGTGGGCACCGCTGTCTGTGCTGGGCGCCTTCCTGGCGCTGGCGTTGCTGAATCTGCTGGTCCTGCTGCCGGGCTGGCTGCACGGGCTGGCTCTGCTGGTGCTTGCCGCCGCCTTCCTGCTGTCGCTCGTCATCGGGGTCCGGCGCTTCCGCAGCCCGGCCGAGGATGAGGCCCGCCGCCGGCTGGAACGGGACAGCGGCCTCGCCCACCGTCCGCTGCACACCCTGCGCGACCGGCCAGCCGGCAACGACCCGACCGCCCAGGCGCTGTGGCGCCTGCACCAGGAGCGCACGCGCGCCGCCATGCGCGGCCTGCGCGTCGCCTGGCCGGGCACCGAAGTGCCGTCGCACGACCGCTATGCCCTGCGCGCGCTGGTGATCCTGACTCTGGTGGTCGCCGGCGCCGCGGCCTGGGGTGACTGGCGCCCGCGCATCGCCGCCGCGCTGACCCCCCATTTCGCCGGCGGCACCGCCACGGCGGCGGCGACGCTCGACCTCTGGATCAACCCGCCCGACTATACCGGCCTGCCGCCGGTCTTCCTGAAATCCGGCTCTGCTGCCAAGCCGGCAAGCCAGCAGACCGCCGGTTCCCCCACCACCAACCACTCCGGCGACCACCCCGCCGACCAGCCGGTGAAGGTGCCGCAGGGCAGCCTCGTGCTCGCCCGCGTCACCGGCGGCGGCGGCACCCCCAGCCTGGAGGCCGGCGACCAGACCGGCCCGTTCGAGGCGGTGGATTCGACCAACTTCCAGGTGCAGAAGCCGGTGACCGGCGGCACCCGCATCGCCGTCACCCAGGGCGGGCGCACGCTGGGCTCCTGGCCGATCGAGGTGGTGCCCGACCGTGTGCCCATCATCGCCCATGCAAATCCGCCCGCCGCCGGAGAGCGCGGCGCGCTGAAGCTGGACTATGCCGCCCGCGACGACTATGGCCTGACCGAGGTGAAAGCGCAGATCCGCCGCGCCCCCGATGTTCCGCCGCAGCCCGGCACCACGAACAATGGCGCCGCGAAAACCGAGGCGCCGAAGGCCGAAGCCGACCCGGTACTGGAATTCCCGCTGTCGCTGCCCGGCGTCCGGCCGAAGGAGGCGCACGCCACCGCCTTCCAGGACCTGACCGCCCATCCCTGGGCCGGGATGCCGGTGACGGTGCGGCTGACCGCGACCGACGGCGCCGGCCAGACCGGCCGGTCGGAGGATGCTGCCATCATCCTGCCGGAACGGACCTTCAACCACCCCGTCGCCCGCGCCATCATCAACCAGCGCAAGGTCCTGACCCGCAATCCGCAGGAGTCGCGGGTCCAGGTCGCCCGCGCGCTGGCGGAGATTTCCTCGCGCCCCGGCACCTATGGCGACGACATCGTCGCCTTCCTGTCGCTGCGCACCGCCATGGCCCGGCTGATGCTGGACCAGAGCGCCGACTCCGTGCCGGCCCTGCAGCAGCTACTGTGGGAAACCGCGCTCCGCATCGAGGATGGCGGCTTGTCGCTGGCGGAGAAGGACCTGCGCGACGCCGAGAAGCGCCTGTCCGAGGCGCTCGACAAGAACGCCTCCGACGAGGAGCTGAACCGCCTGATGGACGAGCTGCAGGCGGCGCTCGACAAGTTCATGGACGCCATGGAACAGCGGATGATGGAGGCGCTGCAGCGCGGCGAAAAGATCCCGATGGTCCCGCCGGAAATGGCCGACCAGATGACCGACCGCAACGACCTGCAGCAGATGCTCGACAAGATGCGCGAGATGGCGCAGACGGGGTCGCGCGACGCCGCCCGCCAGATGCTGTCGCAGCTTCAGCAGATGCTGGAGAACATGCGCTCCGGCGCCATGGCCCAGATGAACCAGCAGCAGGCCCAGCAGCAGAACCAGACCTGGGAGATGATGCAGCAGTTGCAGAAGCTGGCGCAGCAGCAGCAGCAGCTCCTCGACCAGAGCTTCCGCCAGTCGCAGGAGTCGATGGACCAGCAGCAGCAGGGGCAGCAGGGCGAACAGCCCCGCGGCCGCCAGCCCAACCAGCGCCGCAACCAGAACGGCCAGCAGCAGAATGGTCAGCAGAATCCGGGCAGCCCGACCCTGCAGAAGCAGGCCGAACAGCAGGAGGCTCTCCGTCGCCAGCTGGGCGAGCTGATGCGCCGCATGGGCGAACAGCAGGGCGGCGAGATCCCGCAGCCTCTGGGCCGCGCCGAACGCGCCATGCGCGATGCCGCCCAGGCGCTGCAGCAGGGCGCCCCCGGCGCCGCGGTGCCGTCGCAGACGGAGGCGATGGAACAGCTGCAGCAGGGCATGCAGGGCATGGCCGAACAGATGGCCCAGCAGATGATGGGCCAGGGGGGGCAGGCGATGATGGGCCAGCAGGGCCAGATGCCCCGCCAGGGCCGGGGACGCGACCCGCTGGGCCGCCGCCCGTCCGGCTACGGCATGCAGGATTCCAACGACGTGAAGATCCCCGAACAGTCGGAACTCCAGCGCGCCCGTGAAATCCTGGACGAACTCCGCCGCCGGTCCGGCCAGTACGGCCGCCCGCAGGAGGAACGCAACTACATCGACCGGCTGCTGAAACAGTTCTGATACCTGTCGGGGAATTCCGGCAATTCGGGTCGGAATTCCCGCCCGCCGAACCGCTTCGACTTGCAACGCTCCGCTCCCGCCGTCATTTCCTCACAAATTCCGGCCAAACCGGAGCGGAGCGGTCGGTAAGTGGGGGAGCGGGCGTATGAAGGTCATCATCTGCGGGGCGGGACAGGTCGGGGCCAGCATCGCGCGGCATCTCGCGCTGGAAGACAACGACATCACGGTCATCGACACCTCGACCGAGCTTGCCCAGCGGATGGATGAGAGCCACGACGTGCGCGGCATGGTCGGCTATGCCTCCCACCCCGACGTGCTGGCCCAGGCGGGGGCGCGCGACGCCGACATGCTGATCGCCGTCACCCACTCCGACGAGGTCAACATGGTGGCCTGTCAGGTCGCCCATTCGGTGTTCGACATCCCGCTGCGCATCGCCCGCATCCGCAAGCAGGCCTATCTCCAGCCGGAATGGTCGAAGCTGTTCGCCCCGGAGCATCTGCCGATCAGCGTCGTCATCTCGCCGGAGGTGGAGATCGCCCACAGCATCGCGCGGCGCCTGCGCTCCCCCGGCGCGTTCGAGATGGTGCCGCTCGCCGACGCCAAGGTGCATCTGATCGGCGTCCACTGCACCAACAGCTCGCCGCTGCTGAACACGCCTCTGCGCCGCCTGACCGAGATGTTTCCCGACCTGCGCGCCGCCGTGCTGGCGGTCTTCCGCGACGGCACCGGCTTCGTGCCGAAGGGCAACGACCAGTTGCGGCTGGGCGACGACGTGCATCTGGTCTGCCGCACCGCCGACATCGTCCGCGTCGTCGCCCTGTTCGGCCACAGCGAGGCGCCGGCCCGCCGGCTGGTCATCGCCGGCGGCGGCAATGTCGGCTTCAATCTGGCGCAGATCGTCGAACGTCACATGCGCGGCATCTCGATCAAGATGATCGAGGGCAATGCCGACCGGGCGGAGCTGATCTCGCGCTCGCTGCGCTCCAGCACGGTGGTGCTGAACGGCGACGCGCTCGACCATGAGATCCTGGAGGAGGCGCAGGTCGGCCGGGCCGAGACCATCGTCGCCGTCACCAACGACGACGAGACCAACGTCTTCACCTCGCTGCTGGCCAAGCGCGCCGGCTGCGGCCGGGCGATCACGCTGCTGAACAAGACCTCCTACGCGCCGATCGTCGCCGGGCTGGGGATGGATGTCGTCGTCAACCCGGCGGCGGTCACCGTCTCCTCCATCCTGCGCCATGTCCGGCGCGGCCGGGTGGCGGCGGTGCAGACCATCGGCGACAATTTCGGCGAGGTGGTGGAGGCGGAGGCGCTGGAGACCTCACGCGCCGTCAGCGGTCCCATCGGCACCATCGACCTGCCGGCCGGCATGATGATCGGCGCGCTGGTCCGCGGCGGCGAGGTCATCATCCCCACCAGCCAGACGGTGATCGAACCGCGCGACCGCGTCATCGT
Organism: Azospirillum sp. TSO5; assembly: GCF_003116065.1. Lineage (NCBI taxonomy): Bacteria > Pseudomonadati > Pseudomonadota > Alphaproteobacteria > Rhodospirillales > Azospirillaceae > Azospirillum > Azospirillum sp. TSO5. The sequence continues at coordinate 45,204 of NZ_LGQY01000040.1, forward strand.
GATGGCGACCGCCGATCTGGTGCGCAAGGTCGAAAAGCTGTTCGCCGTCGGGCTGGAGTTCTTCTGATCGGCCGCCTTTCCCTCCGCCGCCCGCCCCTTCTGCCGCCCGTCCAGAGACATCATGCCGAATTTCAGGCCGATCCTGTTCATCATCGCCATCGTGCTGCTGGCGCTCGCCGCGACGATGCTCATCCCGGCCGCGGTCGACTATGCCTATGGGAATCCGGATGCGCGGGTCTTCCTCTATTCCGCCGCCTTCACCGGTGCCTGCGGGGCGGCGCTGGCGTGGTCCGCACGCTGCCATCTGCACGGCGGACTGTCGCTGCGGCAGGCCTTCCTGCTGACGCCGCTGACCTGGACCACCACCGCGGCCTTCGCTGCCTTACCGTTTCAGTTCGGCCATTTCCCCGACCTGTCGCTGAACTACGCCAACGCCTTCTTCGAGACGATGTCCGGGCTGACCACCACAGGATCGACCGTGCTGGTCGGGCTGGACCTGACGACGGAGGGGATCCTGCTGTGGCGGGCGCTGCTGCAATGGCTGGGCGGCATCGGCATCATCGGCGTCGCCATCGCGGTGCTGCCGGCGCTCAGGGTCGGCGGCATGCAGCTGTTCCGCACCGAATCCTCCGACCGCTCGCAGAAGGTGCTGCCGCGCGCCCAGCAGATCGCCAAGGCCATCACGGCGGTCTACACCGGACTGACGGTGATCTGCGGTGTCAGCTATTGGCTGGCCGGCATGACCCCGTTCGAGGCGGTGGTGCATGCGCTGACCAGCCTGTCGAGCGGCGGCTTCTCCACCTCGGACGCCTCGGCCGGGCACTTCCGAAATCCAGTGCTGCACTGGCTGATGACGCTGTTCATGCTGGCGGGCAGCCTGCCCTTCGTCCTCTATGTCCGCACCCTGACCGGCCAGCGCGACGCGCTGTGGCGGGACAGCCAAGTGCGCACCTACCTGACCTTTCTGGCGGCGGTGATCCTGCCGCTCAGCCTCTGGCTGGCGCTCAAGCACGGCTACGGCTTCGCCGATGCGCTACGGCTGGTCGCCTTCAACGTGGTGTCGGTCGTCACCACCACCGGCTACGCCTACACCGATTACAGCCAATGGGGAAATCTGGCGGTCGGCGTCTTCTTCGGCCTGACCTTCATCGGCGGCTGCACCGGATCGACCGCCGGCGGCATCAAGATCTTCCGGTTCGAGGTGATGGCGACGGTGCTGCGCACCCACTTCCTCCACCTGATCTATCCCCGCGGCGTCTTCCCGCGCCAGTACGGCAACCGGCAGCTGGACGACGACGTGCTGGGATCGGTGATCGTCTTCTTCGCACTGTTCTTCACCGCCTACAGCATCACCACCATCGCGCTGATGGCGCTGGGGCTGGACTTCATCACCAGCGCCAGCGCCGCGGTGACTGCGCTGGCCAATGTCGGCCCCGGCCTGGGCGACGTGATCGGCCCGGCCGGTACCTTCGCCTCCCTGCCGGATTCGGCCAAATGGCTGCTGTCGCTGGCGATGCTGCTGGGCCGGCTGGAGCTGTTCACCGTGCTGGTGCTGTTCATGCCCCAGTTCTGGCGGGGCTGAAACGGCGACGGGACCGGCTTTCGCACGGTCCCGTCCCGAAACACCTCAACCGGTGCCCGGCATCATTCGTCAGGATTGTGGTTGGCGGCGTGGTCCTGCATCTGTTCGGTCTGCACGGCCTTGCTGTCCAGGCCGCGGGCGTCGGAATGACGGGACTTGTCGCGGTTCGACAGCACCTCGTTGTCGCCGATGGAGCCGGCGGGCAGGTCGGTGGTGGCGCCGGTGCCGGTGCCCTTGCCCTGTCCACTCGGGCTCATGTGCTTCTTGCTGGCGTTCGCCATCGCGTTATCTCCGTCGGTTGGCCGTGTCGTTTGGCTGTACGGGGCCGCCGGGAAGACGACCCCCGGCGGCCAACGGCTGAATGCGGGATCGGACGTGACCGTCAGACCCGCGCTGGCTCACTGCGGGTTGCGCGGCTTGGTGCTGTCCAGGCTGTTGGCCGTGCCATGGGCCGCGTCGCCGCCGGACATGCCGCTATGGTTGGCATTGCTGCCCGTGCTGCCGGTGTTGTGGTCGCCGTTGCGCTTGCCCAGCGAGACGGTGTTGTCGTCGTACTTGAACTCCGCCATCTGCTTGACCTGATCCTCGGTCACCTGACGGGCGACGACGCGGTCGCCGTCGGTCCGCAGCAGGTTGTAGTCCAGCGCCACCTGCTTGGCGCCGATGCCCAGCACGCCGCCGCGGTTCAGGATCACCTGGGTGGCCTTGCCGCTCTGGGCGTCGAGGATGATGTCGGCGACGTCGCCCAGCTTCTTGCCGTTCTCGCCGTAGACGTCCTTGCCCATCATCTTTTCGATGCTGGCGCCCTGCTGGGTGGCGGCGCCGGCCCCGGCACCGGCGGAGGCGACGTTCGGGCGCTGGTCGCGGGCCATGCGCAGATGCTGTTCCAGCGTCGGCAGGGTCTGCTCGGCGAAGCGCTTCAGGTCGGCGTCCTTGCCGTTCTGCGCCTGGTCGCGGAACAGGGAGACGGCGGTCTGGTGGGCGTCGACCTGACCCTGCATATAAGCGGAATCAAACTGCTCGCCCTTAGCGCCGCGCAGCTTGTCCAGCTTCTGCTGGTGTTCGGAATCGAGCTTGGTCGGCAGCGTCATCGACTTCTTCTGCGCCATCTCCTTCATGGCGTCGGAGGTCTTGGTGTGGTCGGACACCATGTGGCTGCCGAACTGCTTGACGTCCTTGTCCTTCGCCTGGTCCTGCGCCAGCTTGCCCGCCTGGATTTCGAACATGTCGCTCATCGCCGCCTTGGTGGCGAAATTCATGTCCTGCTGCGCCAGCTGGCCCTTCTCGGTCACCTTGGCGGTCGGCGTCGGCGTCTGGGCCAGGGACAGGGCGGGGGCCGCGAACAGAACCATGGCGGCGGTCGCGAGAAGATGATGGCGTTTCATGGAGGCGGCTCCTGCAATTTCATGGTTTTCCGGTCGCCGACAGTCCGACCTCGCGGCCGGGCCGAAGCGCCCTTCTTCGCCACCTCAACCGTCGAGCGCGGCGGTCGTTCCCTTCCACCCGGCAGACTGGCCGGCAGACTGGCCGGCCGCCCACCCACCCATCCGCCCCCCATCCGGACCACCCCGTCCGGTTCGTCCGGGGTGCCGCGCTTGTGCGCCGGATCGGTCAGTGGGGACGCGCCGGGGGTATAGCCAAAAGAGCACTCGGCCTAGGCCGCGCGTCCGGGGCAAGAAGGGTGGGCTTATGACCCCGGTATGGAGGCCTGCTTGCTTCGTGACGCCCGCCATGTCCTGAACGGCACGCACATCGACTGCGATCTGTGCGTGATCGGTGGTGGTGCCGCCGGCCTGACCATCGCGCGCGAACTGGCGGGCGGCAGCTTAAGCGTCGTCCTGCTGGAAGGCGGCGGGCTGGAGGTCGACGGCATCTCCCAGGCGCTGTACGCCGGCCGCAACGTCGGCCTGCCCTATGAACGGCTGACCACCGCGCGCAGCCGCTATCTGGGCGGCAGCACCAATTGCTGGGGCGGCTTTTCCCGTCCGCTGGAGCCGGGCGATTTCGCCGAGCGCCCCTGGATGCCCGGCAGCGGCTGGCCGATCCCGCGCGACACGCTGATGCCCTATTACGAGCGCTCCCACGACGTGCTCGGCCTCGGTCCCTTCCAGTACGACAACGATTTCTGGATGGAGCGGGTCGGCGGGCCGAAAACGGCGCTGATCCCGCTGGAAAACGACGGCAATGGCGGCGGCGATTTCGAAAACCGCGTCGCCCAGCTCAGCCCGCCGATCCGCATGGGCGAGGCCTATCGCGCCGAGATCGGGCGGGCGGCCAACATCACCGCCTTCCTCAACGCCAACGTCACCGGGCTGGACACCAACCCGACCGCCACCGCGGTGGAACGGGTACAGGTCCGCACCCTGGCCGGCCCCAGCTTCACCGTCGGCGCCCGGCTGTTCGTGCTGGGCTGCGGCGGGATCGAGAATGCGCGCATCCTGCTGCTGTCCAACAAGGTGCAGGCGGCGGGGCTGGGCAACGGCAACGATCTGGTCGGCCGCTATTTCGCCGACCACCCGCGCTTCAAGACCTCGCCGATCCGCCTGACCCGGCAGGGGCAGCACCGCACGCTCTACGACGTCAGCCTGTGCCTCGCCCGGCGGCGGCTGCGCCGGCCGCATCCGTCGATCGCGCTGGCCCTGTCGCCGACGGCGGAGCTTCAGGAACGGCACGGGCTGCCCAACTCGCGCACATATCTGGTCGCCTCCTACCATTCCGGGGCGCTGGACGCCTTCAAGGCGATGCGCGACCTGCGGCTCCTGCCGTCGCGGCACAGCTGCCGCCGCTTCGGCGTGTCGGAGGACGAGGCGGCGAGCCTGCTGCGCAATGCCGGCCCGCGCATCCTGCGCAGCCTGCCGCAGCTGACCCATGCGCTGTTCGACAGCACCATCGACCCCGGCTGGCTGTCCCGCCGCTTCACCCTGGAGACGGTGCTGGAACCGGTGCCCAACCCCGACAGCCGGGTGACGCTGGACCACGCCACCGACCCGTTCGGCTGCAACCTGCCGCGGGTCGACTGGCGCCTGACCGATCAGGACCGCCAGGGCGCCACCGAGACCCAGCGCCTGCTGCGCGAGGATCTGTTGCACCGCGGCCTGATCACCGTGGAGAACGGGGGCGAGGCGTCGGCCGAGGCGACGATGGCCGATGTCGGCTGGTGCTGGCACCATATGGGCACCACTCGCATGCATGAATCGCCGCGTCACGGCGTGGTCGATCCGGACGGCCGCGTCCATGGCGTCGGCAATCTCTATGTCGCCGGCAGCTCCGTCTTCCCGACCATGGGGGCGGACCATCCGACCATGACCATCGTCGCGCTCGCCCTGCGGATGACCGACCGCATCCTCGCCCTGCTGCAGGACGAACGCAGCAGTCCGCCCGCTCCCGCGGTCGCCGCCTCGCTTTGAGCGGGGCGGCGGCATCCTATATTCCTCTCCTTCGCGGAGAGGATTTCACCATGGATCTGTTCGACGATGTCCCGGCCCCACGTCCGGAGGGGTTGCCGCCTCCCGCCGGGCCGCTGCCGGACATCGTGGCGCCGGGGCTCGACTGCCTGTTCGTCGGCTTCAATCCGGGGCTGCGGTCGGGGGCGCTCGGCCATCATTATGCCGGGCGCGGCAACCAGTTCTGGCGCCTGCTGGCCGAGGCCGGCCTGACCCCACGCCTCTACCGGCCGGAGGAGGACGTGACCCTGCCGGCCATCGGCCTCGGCTCCACCAACCTCGTCGCCCGCGCCACCGCCAGCGCCGCCGAGCTGTCGCGGGCGGAATTGCGCGGCGGGGTGCCGCGGCTGGCGCGGATCGTCGCCTTCGTCCGGCCGCAAGTGCTGGCCTATACCGGAAAGGGCGTCTATCTGGCGGCGACCGGCCTGCCCGACGCGCCTTGGGGGCTGCAGGACCGCGGCCTGTTCGACGGCGTCGCCGACGTGGTGGTGCCTTCGCCGAGCGGCCTCGCCCGCCTGCCCTTCGAGGAAAAACTGCGCTGGTTCCGCGAGGTCCGGGCCGAGATTGGGCGGCGGCGGCCCGGCTCCTTTGCAATTCCTGGCTAGGCGGTAGAGATAACGATCCGGACGGGGAATGCCGGCCGGCGGTGGGGGAACGCGGGTGGCAATCCCCCTGCCCTGGCGGTTCGCCGGGAAAGGCTGGAGGCAACGGCACCGCCTTGAGCGATGCTGTGCCCCGCATGACCGCCATAGAACGCCACAGCACCCGTCACGATCCACTGCCCCCGCCGGAGACCGACATTGTCGCCCGGCAGCTGCGCCGCCGTCATTGGGCGGTTCTGGCGCTGGCCGTCCTGCTGCTGGCCGGGGTGCTGCGCGCCGCCTTCTACCTCACGGCGCTGACGCCCGCCCTGACGGAGACCGCCGCCGATCCTTGGGGGCCGCAACTGCCCCGACCGTCCCTTCCGGTCATCCAGTCCCAGCAGCTCACCCAGCTTCTGCGCATTCAGCCGCCACGCAAAAAAGAACCGGCGGAGACGTCCGTCCCCGCCGGTCCGATGCGGGTCGATCCCGCAGTGAGGCTGCTGGTGGATCAAGGCTGGCCCGGCCGCCGGCCGGCGGCGATTCCCGCCACCGCCCGGACTGCCAGCATAGGGGCGGCCAGCATCGGAACAGCCAGCATCGCCCCGTCCCCGCAACTGACCTCGGCCCAACCGGTCCCCGCCCAACTGAAGGCGGAGACCAAGTCGGCCTCACCCTAGCCGCCCCTACTCAGCTGACGATGCCGCCACGGCTGAAGGGCAGCGTCTGCAGCGGCTGTCCGGTCACCGAGAAGACGGCGTTCGCCACCGCCGGCGCCACCGTCGGAACGCCGGGCTCGCCGGCACCGGTCGGCCGTTCATGCGACGGCACGATGTGGACCTCCACCGCCGGCATGTCCGACATCCGCATCGGCAGATAGCTGTCGAAGTTGGCCTGATCCACCTTACCGTCGGTCATGGTGATCTCGTCCCGCAGCGCATGGCCGATGCCCCAGCCGGCGCCGCCCTCCATCTGCGCCTTGACGATGTCGGGGTTGACGACCTCGCCGCAATCGACGGCGACGACCACCCGATCCACCTTGATCTGACCCTTGGCGTCGACCGACACGTCGGCGACATGGGCGACATAGGTGTTGAAGCTTTCATGCACGGCGACGCCGCGGCCCTTGCCCTGCGGCAGCGGCTGGCCCCAGCCGGCCTTCTCCGCCGCCAGTTTCAGCACGCCGGCCAGACGCGGATGGTCCTTCAGCATCTCCATGCGGAAGGCCACCGGGTCCTTGCCGGCCGCCTTGGCGAGGCGGTCGATCATCACCTCCTTGGCATAAGCCGTGTGGGTGTGCCCGACCGAGCGCCACCACAGCGTCGTGACCGGCGAGGCGACGGTGTGCGCGTCGACCGCAAGGTTCGCCACCGGATAGGCCATGTCCGAGGCGCCCTCGACCATCGTCGCGTCGACACCGTTCTTGATCATCACCGCTTCGAACGGCGTGCCGGCCATGAAGCTCTGGCCGACGATCCGCTGCTTCCAGCCGACCAGATCGCCCTTGGCATCGACCGCCGCCGTGATCCGGTGCAGGACCAGCGGACGGTAGCGGCCGCCCTTGATGTCGTCCTCGCGCGTCCAGACCAGATGCACCGGGGCCTTGGGATAGGCCTTGGCGATGGTCACCGCCTCGGCGATGTAGTCGGCGCTGGGGGTGGCGCGCCGGCCGAAGCTGCCGCCGGCCCACTGGGTCTCGATCTTCACCTGCTCCGGCTTGCAGCCCAGGATGTGGGCGGCGGTCATCTGCTCGACCGTCTGGAACTGCGACCCGGCCCAGATGGTGCAGCCACCCTCCGGGTTCAGCGCCACCACGGCGTTCAGCGGCTCCATCGGCGCGTGGGCGAGGTAGGGGAAGACGAACTCGCCCTCCACCACATGGCCGCCCTTGGCCTTGGCGTCGGCGATCGCCTTCTCCGCATCGCCCTTGGCGGCGGCGACGTCACCCGGCTTCTCCGCCGCCTTGCGATAGTCGGCCAGCATGGCGTCGGTGCCGCGGGTCTCGGCCTTGGCATCGTCCCAGGCGACCGTCAGCGCCTCGCGGCCCTTGATGGCCGCCCAGGTGTTCTTCGCGATCACCGCGACGCCGACCGGCAGGGTCAGCACCTCGATGACGCCCGGCACCTTGCGGGCGGCGGCGTCATCGACGCTCTTCACCGTGCCGCCGAAGCGCGGGCTGCGGGCCAGCACCGCCGTCACCTGACCCGGACGGCGGATGTCCATGGCGAAGATGGCGGTGCCGTTGGTCTTGCTGACATGGTCCAGACGGTGCAGGTCCGGGTTGCCGATCAGCACATAATCCTTTTGGTCCTTCAGCTTGACCTGCTGCGGGACCGGCAGCTTCGATGCCTCCTCCGCCAGCTCGCCGAAGGTCAGGCTGCGGTTGCTGGCGGCATGGCGGACCACGCCCTTCGACACCGTCACCTCGCCGGCCGGCACGTTCCAGCGGGCGGCGGCGGCGGCGACCAGCATGGCGCGGGCGGCGGCGCCGGCCATGCGCAGCTCGTCCCAGCTGTTGGCGACGGCGGTGGAGCCGCCGGTGCCCTGGACGCCGAACATATGGTTGGCGTACAGCTTCTGGTTGGCCGGCGCGAAGGCGCCGCGCACCTGGGACCAGTCGGCGTCAAGCTCCTCCGCCGCGATGGTGGCGAGGCCGGTGACGATGCCCTGGCCCTTGTCCAGATGCTTGGCCAGCACGGTGACCGTGTTGTCCGGCGCGACGATGATGAAGGCATGCGGGCGCGGGTCGGCCGGTCCGACGATCTTCGGCGCGGCTTCGGCGGCCAGCGCCGGCATGGGCAGGTGCGCGCCGATGACCAGCGCGCCGGCCCCGACGCCGATCGCCTTCAGGAAGCCGCGGCGCGAGGGGGCCGGCAGCGGACCGGGAGCGAAACCGGACTCCGGAAACCCATGCTCGGCGGCGTGGCGGATCAGATGATGCAGCATGGATCAGGCCCTCATCGTCTGGGCGGCATCCTTGATCGCCGCGCGGATTCGGACATAGGTGGCGCAGCGGCAGACATTGCCGTCCATCGCCGAATCGATGTCCTGGTCGGAGGGGTTCTGGTTGTCGGTCAGCAGCGCGATGGCGCTCATGATCTGGCCCGACTGGCAGTAGCCGCACTGGACGACGTCCAGCTTCTGCCACGCCGCCTGGACGGCCTGGGCGGCCTTGCCCTTCACGCCCTCGATGGTGGTGATCTTGCTGTCCGGCGTCAGCATGCTGACGGGGGTCTGGCAGGCGCGGGTCGGCGTGCCGTCGACATGGACGGTGCAGGCGCCGCACTGGGCGATGCCGCAACCGAACTTGGTGCCGGTCATGTTCAGCTCGTCCCGCAGAACCCACAGGAGCGGCATGTCCTCCGGAACGTCGACCTGACGCTCCTCACCGTTGACGTTGATGCGAACCATGGCTCTTGCCTCTTTCTCCCTGAACGGAACCGCCGGCTTTTTGGGGGCGACGACAGGTCCGCTGCCCGGCTATGGGCGTTGGCTAGGAATTGAAAGTTTTTTGATTGTCGGCTGTTGGGTCAGCTCTGCCTCGACAGAATACACCGTCCAGTGCACAATGAAGTAGGTGGCTTTGGTTCATATCGTCATGAAAGCTATTCATAACCCCGCGCTCGATCTCAACCTCATCAAGGTGTTCGACGCGCTCTTGGAGACCCGCAACGTCTCCCGCGCCGCCGACGCGCTGGGCGTCAGTCAGTCGGCGGTCAGCCACGCGCTGGCCCGGCTGCGCACGCTGGTCGGCGACCCGCTGTTCGTGCGCACCGGCAACCGGATGGAGCCGACGCCGCGCGCCCAGCGTCTGGCCGAACCGCTGCGCGACCTGCTGGTGGGGGCCGCCCGCGCCCTGTCGGCGGAGGAGGATTTCGACCCCCAGCGGGAGGAGCGGAATTTCACCATCTCCACCTCCGATTCGATGCAGGCGGTGCTGCTGACCGGCATCCTGCGCGATGCGGTGGAGGGCAACCAGCGCGTCACGGTCTCGCTGCTCAGCCTCGATCCCGACGCGATGATGACCGCGTTGGACGACGGCACGCTGGACCTCGCCATCGGCTATCTGCCGGAGCTGCGGCGCTGGCACGACCGGCAGGTGCTGTACCGGGAAACCCATGTCTGCCTGTTCAATCCGGCGCTTGTGCCCGTCACCCCACCGATCGGGCTGGAGGACTACACCCGCTATCCGCACCTGATGCCGTCGTTGCGCGGCGGGCTGACCAGCTTCATCGACGACGAACTGGCGGCGCTGGGCACAAGGCGGCGCGTCGCCGCCTCCACCACCCAGTTCCTGGCGATCCCGATGATCCTGACCCAGGCGCCGATGCTGACCTCGCTGCCCGCCCGGCTGGCCCAATTGTGCGCCGATGCGCTGGGGCTCGCCACCAGCCCGCTGCCCTTCGACGTCGGCGATTACGAGGTGTCGATGATCTGGCACCGCCGCAACACCGGCTCCCCCTCCCACGGCTGGCTGCGGCAACGGATGGCCGAGGAGGCGGCGAAGCTCTGACACGAAAAGGGCGCCCACATCGGGGCGCCCCTCCTTTGCCGTCCTGTCCGCCGTCCCTCAATCCGCGGTGACGGAGCGGATCTCGTCCTGGCTGAAGCGCTGCTGCTCCTCCATCACCATCTGGGACAGCTCGCGCTTCAGGCGGTTGAACTCCGGGGCGGAGCCGTCGCGGGGACGCGGCATGTCGACCAGCACGTCGCGCTTGATGGTGCCCGGCCGGTAGGTCATCACGATGATGCGGTCGGCCAGATAAATGCTCTCCTCGATGGAGTGGGTGACGAACAGGATGGTCTTGCCGACCTCCTCCCAGATGCGCAGCAGCTCGTCCTGAAGGGTGCGGCGGGTCAGGGCGTCGAGCGCGCCGAACGGCTCGTCCATCAGCAGGATCGGGCTGTCGAGCGCCAGCACGCGGGCGATGGCGACGCGCTGGCGCATGCCGCCCGACAGATCCTTGGGGAAGCGGTTGCGGAAGTCCTGCAGGTGCAGCTTCTGCAGCAGCCACTCCACCCGCTCCGCGATCTCGGCCTTGGACATCCCCTTGATCTCCAGGCCGAAGGCGACGTTCTGCGCCACCGTCATCCAGGGGAACAGGGCATATTCCTGGAACACCATGCCGCGGTCGGGACCGGGTTCGGTGATGGTGCGGCCATCGACGGTGACGGTGCCCTTCGTCGGCGGCTGGAACCCAGCCACCGCGTTCAGCAGCGTGGACTTGCCGCAGCCCGACGGACCCAGCAGGCAGACGAACTCGCCCTTGCGGATGTCGAGGTCGATGTTCTGCAGGGCGACGATCTTCTGCGCACCGACGGAGAAGGTCTTCTCCACCCCGCGCACCTGGATCTGCACGGGCGCGGTGTCGGGAACGGGCGTGGTGTCGGCAACGGTCTTCAGCATGGACATCATCTCCAGTCCCTCCCCATCAATTCTCAAGCCCGCGGTGCCAGCGCAGCAGGTGGTTGTTCAGGCGGTTCATGCCGATGTCGATGGCGAGACCCAGCAGGCCGATGGTGAACATCCCGGCGATGATCTTGTCCGACCACATGAACTCGCGCGCTTCTAGGATGCGGAAGCCGAGGCCGGAGTTGACGGCGATCATCTCCGACACGATGACGACGATGAAGGCGGTGCCGATGCCGATCCGGGCGCCGGCCAGGATATAGGGGGTGGCCGCCGGCAGGATGACGCGGACAAACATGGTCAGCCGGCCGGCGCCCAGGTTGCGGGCGGCGCGCAGATAGATGCCGTCGACATGGCGCACCCCGGCGATGGTGTTCATCAGCACCGGGAAGAAGGCGCCGATGGCGATCAGGAAGATTGCCGGCGGGTTGCCCAGCCCGAACCACAGGATCGACAGCGGGATGTAGGCGATGGGCGGGATCGGCCGCAGCACCTGCATCAGCGGATCGAACAGCGCGTAGATGCGCGGGTTGCCGCCCATGGCGAGACCCAGCGGAAGGGCCAGCCCGGCGCCGACGGCGAAGCCCAGCACCACGCGGTACAGGCTGGACCAGGCGTCGAACAGCATCTCGCCCGACAGCGCCCACAGGATCCAGCTGGATTGCGCCGGATCATAGGGCTCGGTCGGCAGCAGATAGGCCCACCAGCGCTCCACCACCGCGACGGGCGACGGCAGAACCACTTGGTTGATCAGGCCGGAACTGGACAGGGCCTGCCACAGCGCGATGGCGAGGACCGGAACCAGGGCGCCGCGTGCGACGGCGGCGGGCGAGAAACGGGACTTGGCTTGGGACATCGGGCGTCCTCCTTCCGCTGGGTGTGGCTCAGTTCGCCTTCACGGTGCCGGCATCAGCCGCCTTGGCGCCGGCCTTCGCCTTCTCCAGCAGGTCCAGCTTCACCCAATCCTCGGCCTTCGGCGGGGTGTCCATGCGGCCGACGCCGAACTTCTGCATCATGTCGGTCGTGACCTGCACGTGATGGACCGAGATGTCGTAGCTGTAGGGCGAGTTGCCGATGGCGTCCTTGAAGTCCTGGCTGCTCAGCTGGCCCTTGAACATCTTCTCGCGGACATAGGTCTCGGCCAGATCGGGATTGGCGATGAAGGTCGCCGTCGCCTCGACGAAGCAGCGGACCAGCCGCTGGGCGACGTCCGGCTTCTTCTTGTAGAAATCCTCGGTGACCACCAGCGACCGCACCGGCTCGCCCAGTTCGGTGTCGTAGGGCTTCACCACCTCGACGCCGAAGCCCTTGTTGATGGCCTGGCTCGACTGCGGCTCGGACTGCGACATGGCGTCGATGCTGCCGGCCAGCAGGGCCTGATTCATGTCGGCATAAGCCATGTAGACGATCTGCACGTCCTTGCCCGGACGGTCGGACCAGCTCAGCCCATGCTTCGACAGCTCGGCCAGCAGGATCAGCTCCTGGGCGCCGCCGCGCGGGGTGGCGACCTTCTTGCCCTTCAGGTCGGCGATGCTCTTGATGCCGGCGTCCGGCTTGGCGACGATGCGGGCGCCACCCTTGGCGAAGCCGGCCACCGCATAGATCGGCACGCCCGACGCGCGACCGGCGATGGCGGCGTCGACGGCGCTGGCGGCGACGTCGATCTCGCCCGCCACGATGGCCGGCAGGATGTCGATGCCCTTGGCGAAGACCCGCTCTTCGATCTTCAGGTCGTACTTGCCGGCGATCTCCTTCATGTAGGAAACCGCGCCGTAATGGGCGAATTTCAGGTTGCCGAGTCGGACCAGATCGGCGGCCGAGGCGGCCTGGGTGGCGAGCGCGGCGGCGGCGAAGGCGGTGGCGGCAAGCAGGGTCTTCCTGAGCATCTGGTCTCTCCCATGGGGCTTGGTCCGCGACCCGTCGCCGCGGTTGACCAAGGAGAGAGCAAGCGGCGTGCCATAATCAGTTCGCTGCGCAAACAGTTGAAAAGCCTGGACCCGGCCTTTCCGACCACAGATTTTTTCGGCGGAAATCCGCCGTCCCGGCTCTAGCAGTCGGCGGATTTCCGCCGATGGCAGGGCTGCGGCAGGTCGCCGCGCCGGGTGGAGCCCGCCTTGCCGCATACGACAAGTCATCGCAGCGCAACGAAAAAACGTGTAGAAGATGCTGCATCTGCGAACCAACGCACGCGCTCAACGATAGGGACAAGAAACATGGCCGAGAGCATGGGAATCGAGACCATCGGCGTCATCGGCGCCGGACAGATGGGTAACGGCATCGCCCAGGTCTGCGCCGTCGCCGGCCTGACGGTGGTGATGACCGACATCTCCGAGGCAGCGGTGCAGCGCGGCCTGTCGACCGTCGCCGGCAGCCTGGACCGTCTGGTCAAGAAGGAGAAGATGACCGCCGCCGACCGCGAAGCGGCCCTGGCGCGCATCACCGCCACCACCGACAAGTCGAAGCTGGCTGCTTGCGATCTGGTGATCGAGGCCGCGACCGAGAACGAGGACCTGAAGGTCAAGATCCTGAAGGATCTCTGCGCGACCCTGAAGCCGGAGGCGCTGGTCGCCACCAACACCTCGTCGATCTCCATCACCAAGCTGGCGACGGCCACCGACCGTCCGGATCGCTTCATCGGCCTGCACTTCTTCAACCCGGTGCCGCTGATGGCGCTGTTGGAGATCATCCGCGGCATCCAGACCAGCGACGACACCCACGCCAAGGCGATGGCGTTTGCCAAGCGCGTCGGCAAGTCGCCGATCACCGCCAAGAACAGCCCCGGCTTCGCCGTCAACCGCATCCTCTGCCCGATGATCAACGAAGCGATCTTCGCGCTGCAGGAAGGCATCGCCACGGCCGAGGACATCGACGCCGGCATGAAGGCCGGCTGCAACCACCCGATCGGCCCGTTGGCGCTCGCCGACCTGATCGGTTTGGACACCATGCTGTCGGTGATGGAGGTCTTCTATGAAGGCTTCAACGACCCGAAGTACCGCCCGGCCCCGCTGCTGAAGGAGATGGTCGACGCCGGCTTCCTCGGCCGCAAGACCGGCCGCGGCTTCTACGACTACAGCAAGTAAGTGTCGGTGGGAGGGGGCGTTACGCCCCCTCCCTGATCTCCCACGCTCCCTGTTGCGAACACCCTGCCAATAGACTGTTTCAGCTCGGTTTCTACGAAATTCCGGAACACGCTCCCATTCTGTAGAAAACCGCATAAGGCATTGAAAGTCGCCAGTTTCTACGGAAATATGAAGAAGCGTACTTATCCGTAGAAACGAGGAGACCAGATGCCCGAACTGCTCCTGATGACCGCGAACCAGCGCCGCATGCTCGTTGACACGCGACAGCTGTGGGACGCTTGGCGGGCCGCTTGGCGACGCCGCGCCGGGTACGCGGGCAGCCTGTCGTGGAAGGAGGAAAAGGGAGCGGATTATCTGGTGAAGGTGTTCGACGATCCCGGCACCGGGGTCCGTAAGATGCGGAGCCTCGGGCCGCGGTCGCCCGAGACGGAACGCATCTACGAGGAGTTCCGCACGGGGAAGGAGGAGGCCAAGGAGCGGCTGGACTCCTTGTCGCGAAGGCTGTCCGAGCAGGCCCGGTTGAACCGGGCGGTCGATCTCGGCCGTGTCCCGACCATCGCCTCGAAGATCCTCCGGCGGCTCGATCGCGAAGGGCTGCTCGGGCACAACGTCTACGTCGCCGGGACGAACGCGATCTACGCCTACGAGGCGGCGGCCGGGGTTTTCGTGCGGACGGACCTGCTGGCGACCGGCGACCTCGACATCCTGATGGAGGCGCGGGCGAGGCTGCGGCTGACGGTGACCGGCGAGGAGCCCGCCAGCGTCATCGATGTCCTGCGCTCGGTTGACCGCAGCTTCAAAAAAGCGGACGAGGCGTCATTCCGGGCCGTCAACCGCGATGGCTACTACGTCGATCTCATCAAGGCCGCGGCGAACCCGCCTTGGCGGGACGAGCGGGAAGGGTTCGGCGAGGGCGACCTGCTGGCCTCGTCAATCGTGAACATGAAGTGGGTTGCCAACGCGCCGAAGTTCGAGGCGGTCGCCGTCGGCGAGGATGGCCAGCCTGTGCCGATGGCCTGCCCCGACCCCCGAGCCTTCGCCCTCTACAAGCTCTGGCTGGGGACGAAGGACGACGGGCGCGATCCGGTGAAGCGTGCCCGCGACGTGGAGCAGGCCCACACCGTGGCCGCCATCGTGACGCAGCATCTGCCGCAGCTCCCATTCGAGCCGGAGCACCTGAAGTGCTTCCCGAAGCCTGTCGTCGATTTCGCGTCCGAGGGCGACGATCCGTTCTTCAAGCCGTTCTGAAGCACACCGCAACGCACGAATCGCCGCTTAGGTGGGGGCAAGCCCGCGCTCCATCGCCGCGACCAGTTCGCGTTCCAGCGTCTCGGCCCGGTGCGCCGCGGTGTGCGCGGCCAGGATCCGCCGGCGCGCCTGCTCGCCGATCTCGCCCTCCGCCGCCGGGCGGCGCAGCACCTCCAGGACCTCGTCGGCGCTTTCCGCCAGGATGATCTCGCGGTCCGGCTCCAGCAGTGTGTCGATGCCATCCCAGATGTCGGAGATGATCGGCGTGGCGCATGCCGCCGCTTCGAACAGGCGGACGCTGGGGCTGTAGCCGGCGCGGATCATGTCCTCGCGCGTCACGTTCAGCGTGAAGCGGCTCGCCGCGTAGAAGGCCGGATGGTCGGCCGGCGGCACATGGTGCAGCCGCTCCACATTGGCCGGCCAGACGATGTCGTCGGGATATTGCGGCCCGGCGACGACAAAGCGCAGGTCCGGCGCCCGGCGTGCCGGCTCCAGCAGCAGGCGGTCCAGCGTCGGCTGCCGGTCGATGCTGTAGGTGCCGAGATAGCTGAGGTCCCAGCGCTTGGGCACCGGCATCGGCGCATAGGCCTCCGCATCGACCGAGCAGTAGAGCGCCCTTGCGGCCGGCGAGCCGTATTGCCCCATCAGCCGGTCGAGCGTCGGCCCGCCGGTGAAGGAGAAATACACATCAAAGCCGGGGATGATTTCCGGCGCGAGATACTCGTAATCGCCGCGCTCCAGCTTTGCCAGCGTCACCGGCGTGTCGATGTCGTAGAAGGCGACGACACCCCGCGCCGCCTCCTGCGCCCAGCGCCCGACCGCCACCCCCTCCGGCACGTAAGATCCCACCAGCACCGCATCCGCCCCGGCGACGGCGGCGGTGAAGCGCTTCAGATCTTCAAGGTCCGTATAGAAGGCCAGCTCGCACCAGCCCGGATTCGGCAGGTCGCGGTTGTCGGCGTACCAGGGCACGTCCCGCTCCAGAAACAGGATCTCGTGCCCGCGTGCCGCAAAGGATTTCAGCAGCGCGCGGAAGGTGGTGGCGTGCCCGTTGCCCCAGGAGGAGGACAGGCTGAGCCCCAGGACGACCAGCTTCATGCCGCGCTCCGTTCCCGGCGGGCGGCCAGCGCGCCGCGCAACAGCTGGTCCACCTCGACCGCCCGGCGGGCATAGGTGTGGCCCGCCAGAATGCGGCGCCGTGCCGCCTCGCCGATGGCGCGGGAGCGTTCCGGCGTCAGCGCCCGCAGATGCTCGGTCACGTCCTGCCCGTCGCGGGCGACCAGCACCTCCTCGTCCGGGGCCAAGAACAGCTCCACCCCCTCCCAGGCGTCGGTGATCAGGCAGGCGCCGGCGCCGGCCGCCTCGAACACGCGGGTGGCGGGGGAGAAGCCGACCTCCGCCATGCTGTCGCGGGCGATGTTCAGCACCGCCTTGGCCGAGGTGTTGAAGGCGTTGTGATCGGCGGTGCCGACATGGCCGATGTGGGTGACGTTGCCCGGCAGGCCCTTGGTCTCCCAGCCGCTGCCGCCGATGATGTAGCGGGCCTCCGGGTTGCGCGCCGCCGGCTCCAGGAAGAAGCGCTCCACCCGGGCCTCGCGGTCGGGCAGCCGGTTGCCGAGGAAGTTCAGGTCGGCGCGGAAGCGGTCCTGCGGCGGCACCGGATGGTGGGTGGACGGGTCCAGCGCATTGTAGATCGGCCGGCAGACCGGCGCCCCCATCGCCTCGTAGGCCGACACCACCGGCGGCCCGCCGCCATAGGTCAGCACGAAGTCCAGCTCCGGCAGACGGCGGCGCAGCACATGGTCGGGCGCCTGCCGCAGCTCCGCCAGCGTCGCCGGGGCGTCGACGTCCCAATAGATGCGCAGGGCCTGCGGGTCGGCGGCATCCATCACGCCGTCCAGCAGTTCATTGTCGAAGACGCCGACGCCGTTGGCCTTGACCACCACATCGGCCTTCGCGGCTTCGGCGATCACCGCGCGGCAGGCCTCCGGCGTGGCGTCATAGACGACGACCTTGGCATAATCCGGCGGCTCGATGTCGCGGTGCTTCTGGCGATCGAAGGCGTCCGGCTCGTAGAAGGTGATGTCCCAGCCATGCCTGGCCAGTTCGCTCAGCATGCCGCGGTAATAGGTGGCGGCGCCGTTCCAGTAGGAGGACAGCAGGCTCGACCCGTAAAAGGCCATCTTCATCGGGCGGACTCCTCGAGAACCGGTTCTTTTTGATTGCCGCGCAGGCTGCCGACGATGGACAGCAGCTCATCGACGCGGTGGGCGCAGGTGTGGCGGGCGCGGATCGTCTCCAGCCCGTTGCGGACCAACTCGGCGCGCAGCTCCTCGTCCTGGTCGACGGCGCGCAGATGGGCGGCCATTTCCTCGCCATCACGGGCGAACAGGAAGTCGCGGCCGGGGCGGAACAGCCCCTCGGCATCGCTCCACGGCGCGCTGACCAAGGGGATGCCGCAGGCCAGCGCCTCGAACACGCGGATGGTCGGGATGCCCGGCAGCCTGTCGACATAGAAGCGACGCGGCACATGGACGGTGACGCGGTGGCGGGCGAAGATCTCCGGCGCCCGCGCGTTCGGCAGCCAGCCCTTGTAGGCGATGCCGTAGCGCTTCAGCGTCGCCAGTGCGGCGGCCGGATAGCGCACGCCGTAGATCTCCAGCGGCAGCCCGGCGTCCCTGGCCGGCGCGAACAGGAAGCGTTCAAGCTCCTCCGTCCGCTCGCCGTCGCCCCAATTGCCGATCCACACCGCGCCCGCTCGCGGCCCTTCTTCAGCCGGCGGGTGGAACAGCCGGATGTCGGCAGCCTCGTGCCAGACGAAGACGCGCCCTTCCCAGCCCCAACGACGGTAGACGGCGGCGAGCGTCTCGCCGAAGGCCAGCACGCCGTCATAGCCGGACAGGTCGAACGCGTTGATCGCCTCAGGCTCGCTGGCCGCGCGGTGGTGGGTGTCGTGGAACAGCAGGGTGAAGCGCCCGTCGCGCCTGCGCGCCTCCCCCACCGCCGCGACCAGCGCGGGATCGTTCCATTCATGGACGATTACCAGATCGGCGCCATCGCAAGCCGCCTCCACGTCGAAGCCCTTCGGCATGGTGCGCGAGGACAGCTCCGGATAGAGCGTGCGATAGGCGTCGAGCCCGGCCTCGCCATGGTCGGCCAGCAGGTTCTGCAGGCTCCAGGCCCCTTCCGGTTCCAGCACCTGCACGTCATGGCTGCGGGCGATCAGGTCGCGCAGCACCCCGCGCAGAAAATGGGCGTTGCCATGATTCCAGCAGGAGGCCAGCGAATGGGTGAAATAGACGATCCTCACGCGATCACCTCCGAACGCACGGGATGCGTCACCGACCGATAGACGTCGAGCATCCCGGCGGTGAGCCGGTCCATGTCATAGCGGGCGGCCCGTCGGCGGGCGGCAGTGCCGAGCCGCCGGGCCTCCAGCGGGTCATCCAGCAGCCGGCGCAGCGTCGCGGCCAGCGCACCGGCATCGCCCGGATCGGCAAAGATGGCGGCGCCGTCCCATAACTCTCGGAAGCTGGCGATGTCCGACAGCACCAGCGCGCAGCCAGCCTGCGCCGCCTCCAGCACCGTCAGCCCGAACGGCTCGTAGAGCGGCAGGGAGGCGAAGACCGGCGCCCGCGCCATCCATCCGGCGACCGACGCGCCATCCAGCCGTCCCAGCGCCCGCGCATGGCCCAGCGCCACCCGATGCCCGGTCGGACTTTCCAGCGGCCCGGCGGCGAAGACCGGCACGTCCAGCAGTTTCGCCGCCACGTCCAGCAGCGCGACGTTCTTGCCGCAATCCCACAGCCGCCCGGCGGTGAAGACAAAGCGCTCCCGCCCCATCGCAGGCCGCCGGGGGCCGGCCTTGCGGGCATAGCGCCCGTTGCGCACCACCACCGGCGGCGCCACGCCATAGAGCGCCGCAGTGGCTTCGGCAAAGGCGGCGCTCGGCGCCACCAGCACGTCGCAGGCCTGATAGCCGCGGCGCAGCAGCTCCGTCCGCCAGCGGAAATCCTCCGGCATCTCGCCGCCGCGCACCGCCACCCACCAGCTTGCCATGCAGGAATGGCAGACGCCGACGACCGGCATGGTGAAGCCGGCGTCGGCGGCCAGCGCCGGACTGTTCAGATGCACCACGTCGGGACCGAGCCTAGCCGCCAGATCGCCCAGCGCCTCCGCCGTGCGGCGCACTGCGGCCTCATCGGGAGCAGTCCAGTCGAGCGCCAGCCCGGTATCGATCAGCTCCAGCCCGTCCACCGCCGCGGCAGCGGCGACCTGATCGGGGTGGGGCGACGGTCCCAGCACCGCCAGCGTCACCCGCGTCCCCTGCCCCGCCAGTTCGCGGGCCAGATCCAGCGCATAGGTCCACACCCCGCCGACGCTGTCGGCCGTCATCAGCACATAGGGTGGTTCCGCGGGCGGCAATAGTCTTTGGGCACTCGTCAGCGGCAGGAGCATGCCGCCTCCAGTTCCGTCAGCGGCAAGGGCTCGTCCTCCTGGATGTCGCTCAGGCGTTCGAACTGGCCAAGGTAATGCTCGTGCGCCCGCTCCCACGCCCGGTCGTCCGGCTCGCCCCACAGGCGGCGGTAATCGGGCGAGGCCGGGTAGGGGTAGAGCGGCACCGGGTCGTTGGCCCACACCCCGGCGGCCAGCAGCTTCTCGCGCCAGGCCTTGACCATGTCGGCATCGTCGCCGGCCACGGCGATCAAATTGGCCTGGACGAAGGGCACGCTGCGCCGGGCATGGATCAGCCGGTCGGCCAGATCGTCGGTGCTCATCCGGCATTTCTTGTCGAGCGAGGCGCGGCCTTCCTCGGTCAGGCTTTCAACCCCGGCCTCGATCGACACGCAGCCGGCCGCCCCCAAGAGGTCGAGCATCTCCGGCTTCCACAGATCGATGCGCGTCTGCACGCCGAACTCGATCGGCCGCTCCACCAGCGCCTCCAGCAGATCGCGCCGGGGCAGGAAGATCTCGTCGATGAAATAGACGTAGCGGACGCCGGCCGCGATCAGCCCGTCGATCTCCTGCAGGATGATGGCGGTGTCGCGCCGCCGGTACTGGTCGCGGAAATCGATCTTTGCGCAGAAGCTGCAGTTGTACGGGCAGCCGCGCGACGCCTCCACCTCCGCCCCCGGCCCGACCGGCTCGGTGCCATAGCGGTGGTGGTGGTGCGGATGGCGCTGCAGCCACTCCACCGGCCAGGACAGCGCCGGCAGGTCGGTGAAGCGCGCGGCATGCGGCCCGCCGGTCACCACCAGATCGCCGTCCCGCTGGAAGGCCAGCGCCGGCACCTCGTCCAGCACCAAACCGTCCGCCAGCTTGGCGACGATCTCCTCGCACTCCCCGCGCACCACCAGATCGACGCCGAGCTTGCGCAAGGTCGGCGCCGGGGTGGTGGAGCCGTGCGGCCCGACCGCGACGGTGCGCCCACCGCGCCCGCCCAGCGCCGTCAGGAACTCGCGCGGCACCCGCAGCTCCGGCTGGGCGCAGCGCCAGAACAGGTAGGTCGGCGCCGTGGTCAGCACGGTCATGTCGGCGGCGAAGGCAGCGACCCGCTCCGCCATCTCCGCGTTCGACAGCCCGTCCAGCGCACCGTCCAGCAACAGCACCTCGTGCCCGGCCTGCTCAAGCAGCGCTCTGCTGTATCCCAGCTCCAGCGGCAGATGCGCTTCGCGGCATCCGAAATAGATGCTGTGGTCGAAGCTCCAGGCCGGGTTGACCAGCGCAACCCTCATCAGGCGGCCTCCACCGATGGCGACACGGTTTGGGAAGCCGCTTCGGCCACGCCGCTCTTCTCCGCCCGCAGCCATTCGGCCAGCAGGGCCACACCCCGCTTCCAGTCGGTCGGCTCGGCCAGCCCCAGCGCGTGGCGCGCCGCGCGGGTGTCCGACACGTAGTAGCGCTGGTCGCCGGCCCGCCAGTCGCCGTAGCTGACCTCCACCTTGCGGCCCATCAGATACTCGATGTGGGCGATCAACTGGCGCAGGCTGATGGCGTTCGCCGCCCCGCCGCCCAGGTTGAAGGCGCGGCCCTTCACCTGCTCGATCCGCTCCCAGGCGGAGACATAGGCCTGCACCGTGTCGGCGGCGAACAGCACGTCGCGCACCTGCCGGCCGTCGCCATAGATGGTGATCGGCTCGCCGTTCAGCGCGCGGATCAGGAAATGGGCGACCCAGCCCTGATCCTCCGTCCCCATCTGGCGCGGGCCATAAATGCAGCTCATCCGCAGCACGGCGGTCGGCAGGTCGAAGCTGCGGGCGTAATCCAGCACATACTGGTCCGCCGCGCCCTTGGAGCAGCCATAAGGGGTGTGGAAGTCGAGCGGCCGGACCTCCGACACGCCATGCGCGCGGATCGCCGGATCGACGGGCGCATAGGCGTCGTCCACCAGTTCCAGCGGCACGTCGGCGAGGTCGCCATAGACCTTGTTGGTGCTGGCGAAGATCACCGGCGTCCGCTTGCCGGTTCGGCGCACCGCCTCCAGCAGGGACAGGGTGCCGCGGATGTTCACCTCGAAATCATCGACCGGGTCGACCATGCTGGTGGTCACCGCGACCTGGGCGGCCAGATGGAACACCGCCTTGGCGTCCTTGGCGGCATCGGCCAGCGCCTGTTCGTCGCGCAGGTCGGCGGTGACGGCGCTGATGCGCGACGGGTGGCGGGCCTGCAGCCAGCGCAGGTTGCGCTCCACCCCCGGACGGCGCAGCGCGTCATAGATCAGCACGTCATGCCCGTCCGACGCCAGCCGGTCGGCAAGGTTCGATCCGATGAATCCGGCGCCGCCGGTGATCAGAACCGGGTTCTTGTTGCCGCTCATGCCACCAGACCCCGCTCTTCCAGTTCGCGGCGGGCGTCGGCGACGCGGTCCTGCGCCTCCTGCCGGGCGACCCACTCGGCCAGCTCGGCCAGCCCTTCGGAGAAATCCTCCTTCCGGTCATAGCCGAGCACGGTGCGGGCCTTGGTCAGGTCGGGGATGTTGTGGCGGATGTCGCCGGCCCGCGCCTTGCCGGTGATGTCCGGCGTCAGGTCCGGCCGGCCCATCGAGGCGGCCTGCATCAGCGCCACCTCCTCCACCGTCCGCTCCTCGCCGGAGCCGATGTTGAACACCTCGCCGTTGGCGGCGGGGTTGTCCAGCGCCAGCAGGAAGGCGCGGGCGACGTCGCGGACATGCACGAAGTCGCGGCGCTGCTGCCCGTCCTCGAAGATCATCGGGCGCTGGCCGTTGGCGATGCGCGAGGCGAAGATCGCCAGCACGCCGGTGTAGGGGTTCGACAGCGCCTGCCCCGGCCCATAGGCGTTCCACAGGCGAAGGGCCGACCCCTCCATCCCATACTGCGCGGTCAGCGTCAGCGTCAGCCGTTCCTGCACATATTTGCCGATGGCATAGACCGACTTCAGCGCCGGGCGCTTGCTTTCCGGGGTGCGCACCGGCACCAGCGGCCGGCCCTGCTGGTCGAGCGGATCCCAGGAACCGTCGGGGTTGCGGGCGCCGCGGACGACGTCCTCCATCAGCGTGCCGTCGGCGGTGCGGTACAGCCCCTCGCCATAGATGCTCATCGACGACGCGACGACCACCCGGCGCACCGGCTTGTTGATCAGGCGCTGGAACAGCACGGCGGTGCCGTAATCATTCACCGAGGTGTAGCGGTCCACCGCATACATGCTCTGGCCGACGCCGACCTCGGCGGCGAGGTGGATCACCGAATCGACGCCTTCCAGCGCACGGGCGACCATCGCCTCGTCGCGCACGTCGCCGACCAGCAACTCCACGTCGGCATCCAGTTCGTCGGGGCGCTGCCGCGTCGGGTGCACCTGTTCGATCAGGCTGTCCAGGACCCGGACACGGTCGCCGCGGGCAAGCAGGGCCTTGGCGACGTGGCGGCCGATGAAGCCGGCTCCGCCAGTGACGAGAACGGTCTCTCCCACAAGTCCCTCCGAGGAATTTGATACGATTCTTGACGTTGACGTGCGGAAACAAGGGGCAGGGCCTGCGGACATCGACACCGCGAGCCCCCCGCTCGTCCCCGCAAGTTGCCCAGGGCACCCTGTGCGGTTTTATTTCAGGACCGGCTCGCAACTCAGTGTCGGAGTCACGTCGGCCGTACTGTCGACGTTAACACCGGCGTGAAAAATTGCGCACCTCGTCCAAAAGGCTTGCTACCAACGACAGATCTTCCGATGACTCCTTTTAAAGTCTACAAATATCCGCGCTCCGTGAAATGACGTGCATTTAAGGACGGGAGATCTCAGTGACTGGGAAAAAGCTCCGGGTAGCAATAGCTGGTGTCGGGAATTGCGCATCATCTTTTGTACAAGGGATATGCTATTATGCTGACGCCAAAGCCAACGAGCCGCCCCCGGGGCTTATGACTGTCGATCTCGGCGGCTATCACGTTGGAGACATCGAGATTTCTGCGGCCTTCGATGTTGCAGCCTCGAAAGTGGGGTTCGATGTCGGAGAGGCTATTTTCGCACCACCTAATAATACTTTCCGTTTTGCCAAGCCGCCGCGCTTCGGCGTGCAGGTGGACCGCGGCCCGACGCTGGACGGCATCGGCAAGTACCTCGCCGGCGACATCACCGAATCGGAGCAGCGGCCGGTGAATGTGGCGGAAACCCTGCGCCGCACCGGCACCGACATCCTGGTCTCCTACCTGCCGGTCGGGTCGCAGCAGGCCACGGAATTCTACGCCGAACAGGCGCTGGAAGCCGGCTGCGCCTTCGTCAACTGCATCCCGGTCTTCATCGCCTCCAACCCCGTCTGGGCGCGGCGCTTCGCCGAGCGCGGGCTGCCGATCATCGGCGACGACATCAAGAGCCAGGTCGGCGCCACCATCGTCCACCGCATGCTGGCCAACCTGTTCCGCGAGCGCGGCGTGCGGCTGGACCGCACCTATCAGTTGAATTTCGGCGGCAACACCGACTTCAAGAACATGCTGGAGCGTGAGCGTCTGGAATCGAAGAAGATCTCCAAGACCCAGGCCGTCACCAGCCAGCTCGACGTGCCGCTCGATCCTGATGACGTGCATGTCGGCCCCAGCGACCATGTGCCGTGGCTGACCGACCGCAAATGGGCGCATATCCGGCTGGAAGGCACCACCTTCGGCGGCGTTCCGCTGAATGTGGAGCTGAAGCTGGAGGTCTGGGACAGCCCGAATTCCGCCGGCATCGTCATCGACGCGGTGCGCTGTGCCAAGCTGGCGCTGGATCGCGGCATCGCCGGCCCGCTGGTCGGCCCGTCCAGCTACTTCATGAAGTCGCCGCCCGAACAGTTCACCGACCACGAGGCGCGGGAACGCACGTTGCGCTTCATCGCCGGCGAACCTGTGGAGCCCAAGCCGACCCGCCTGATGTGAGCGGCGGCATGGAAACCATCTTCATCCTGATCCGCCACGGCTCGCACGACCGGCTGGGCTCGGTCCTGTGCGGCCGCATGGCGGGCGTGACGCTGAGTGCCCAAGGCCGGGCGGAAGCTGACTTGCTGGCCGATCGCCTGTCGGGCCAACGCCTGACCGCCGTGCTGTCCAGCCCGCTGGAGCGCGCCGTCGAGACCGCCACCCCCATCGCCGAACGGCAGTCCCTCCCCCTGACCATCGAACCGGCGCTGAACGAACTCGACCTCGGCGCCTGGAGCGGCAAGCGGTTCGAGGAGCTGCACGGCGACCCCGCCTGGGACCTGTGGAACCGGGCGCGCAGCCATGGCCGCCCCACTCCCGGCGACACGCCCGGCGAATCGATGGCGGAGGCGCAGACCCGGATCGCGTCCCTGCTCGACCGGCTGCGCCGCGCCCATCCCGGCGGCACGCTGGCCCTGGTCAGCCATGGCGACATCATCAAGGCGGCGCTGGCCCACGCCATGGGCCTGCCGCTCGATTTTTACGGGCGATTCGAAATCAGCCCGGCTTCCCGCAGCGTCCTGATCGCCGGCGATTGGGGGCTGAAGGTCCACAGCATCAACGAGGGTGCGGCATGACGAGCCTGACGGCCGACCAGATCCGTGAACGGGTGGCCGAACTCGGCGACTGGTTCCACAACATCGACCTCAACGGCGTGCGCACGGCGCCCAACCATTTCCTCAACGACTACCCGAACGTGAAGTGGAAGCGATTCGAGCACACGGTGCCGAAGGATTTGACCGGCCGCACCGTTCTCGACATCGGCTGCAACGGCGGCTTCTATTCCATCGAGATGAAGCGCCGCGGCGCCGACCGGGTGGTCGCCATCGACTTCGACGACCGCTATCTGGCCCAGGCCAAGTTCGCCGCCGAGGTGACCGGCCAGGACATCGAATTCCACAAGATGTCGGTCTATGACGTCGCCAAGCTCGGCGAAAGCTTCGACGTCGTGCTGTTCATGGGCGTACTCTATCACCTGCGCCACCCGCTGCTGGCGCTCGACCTGATCCACGACCATGTCGCCAAGGATCTGATGATTTTCCAGTCGATGCAGCGCGGCTCGGCCGAGGTGGCGCCGGTGCGCGCCGACTATGACTTCTTCGAACAGGATCACTTCGACGATCCCGGCTATCCGAAGCTGCATTTCATCGAACACGAATACGCCCGCGACTGGACCAACTGGTGGGCGCCCAACGCCGCCTGCGCCGAGGCCATGCTGCGCAGCGCCGGCTTCGCCATCACCGAACATCCGGAACGCGAGGTCTATGTCTGCCGCCGTGTCGACCGCCCGACCGAGGCCGGGGCGGTGTACCCGGCCCAGCCCAAAGAAGACGCCGTGACGAAAGGGACCGAGGGATGATCGAAGCCGCCAAGATCTGGAACGAGCCCAACAACAAGTCGCACTGGGACCCCAACCTCGACCCCGAATGGGACCTGTTCGCCCGCATGACAATCCTGGCCGGACAGGCGATCCGGGCGGAGAATTCCACCATCACCCGCGTGCTGGGCGGCATGTCGCCCATCGACCCGTCCTTCGTCCGCCGGCTGGAGGAGCGCGGCGTGTTGGAGGAGGTGGACGTGGTGGCGGTCCATGGCTTCCCGCTCGACTGGAATCTCTGGCAGATCCATGACTGGCCGAACAAGATCGACGAGATCCGCGCGGTCACCAATAAGCCGATCTGGGTGACCGAGGCCGGCGTCTCCTCCTTCGGTGCCGAGGAGGTGCAGGCCTGGGGCGTCAAGCGAACCGCCGAACTGCTGATCGGCAAGGTGCCGCGCATCCACTGGTACAGCCTGTACGACCTGCCCAGCCATTGGGAGGCCACCACCCGCCACAAGGAGGCGGAGGGGTCGTCCTACTACCGCCATTTCCACATGGGGCTGCTGCGCGCCGACGGTACGCCGAAACCGGCGGTGGAGGCCTTCGCCCCGTATGCCGGCCAGATGGGCATCTGCCAGTGGTTCCATTACGAGGATCACCGGCTTGACGAGGCGGTGGCTTGGCTGAAGCGCTTGGGTGTCCGCCACCTGCGCACCGGCCTGTCCTGGGCCGACAGCTTCCGCCCCAATGCGCTCGACTGGTTCGACCGCCAGATGGAGGCGCTGGCCGATTTCGAGGTCACCGTCACCTTCTGCTTCACCCCCGAACACCGCGGCGTCGAACCCCACCACACCAGCCCGCCCCAGGTGGCCGAGGAGTTCGCCGAGTTCTGCGCCGCGATGATCCGCCGCTACGGCACCACGCGGACGGCCGATTCCGCGACGCCGATGGCGGCGGTGGGGTAAGGCCGCGCGCAGAACCGGCAAAAGCGGTTCGGAAGGAGCAATCACCCGGCCCGGCATCTCCCTAGGATCGGTGCAGTCCAGCGCCATCACGGAGATGCCCCATGTCGGCCCGCCTTCGCGCGGCGGCGGTTGCCCTTTTGCTGTGGATCGGTCCGGCCTATGCGGCCCATCCGGCCGATCCGCCGCCGCTGACCAACACCCGCTTCGACGAGGATTACCGCTACCTGCTCTCGCCCGAGGCCCGCTCCGGCGCCTATTGGGAGCGGTTCAAGGCGATCCCGGTCACCGGCGACGGCACCGCCTCGCTCTCCACCGGCCTGGAGCTTCGCCTGCGCAGCGAAGCGATCCGCAACAGCAGTTGGGGCCAGGACGAGCCGCGCAACGACGCCTACGGTCTGTGGCGTGCCCTGCCCTATGCCGACCTGCGCGTCGGCCAGAGCCTTCGCCTGTTTGGCCAGCTCATCATGGCCGGCACGGCGGGCAAGCTGGACCCGCTGGCACCACCCGACGCCGACCGCATCGACCTGATGCAGGGTTTCGCCGACCTGAACGCCCCGCTCGGCGATGCCCAGGGCACGCTGCGCGTCGGCCGCCAGATGCTGGCCTATGGGTCGGAACGGCTGATCTCCATCCGCTATGGCGCCAACGTGCCCCGCTCCTTCGACGCGGTGAAGGGGATCGTCAGCGCCGGACCATGGCGGGTCGACGCCTTCTATGGCCGGCCGGTCCAGCCGACGCCGGAGCTGTTCGACGACGGCCGCGACGCCAAGCGCACGGCATGGGCGCTCTACGCCACGCGCCCGCTCGATCTGGGTTGGGGGGGCAGCGCCGGCCTGGACGCCTATTACATCGGCTACCGCAACCGCCGCGCCGCCTTTGACTCCGGCAGGGGCAACGAACTGCGCCACACCATCGGCCTGCGCAGCTTCGGCAAGGCCGCCGGCTGGGACTGGAACTGGGAGGCGATGGGCCAGTTCGGCCGCTTTGCCAATAATTCCTCTGGAGGCGGGTCGATCCGCGCCTGGTCGCTCGCCACCGACAGCGGCTACCGCTTCACCACGCTGCCGCTGCAGCCGCGCCTTAGCCTCAAGGCCAACATCGCCAGCGGCGACGGCAATCCGCGCGACGACCGGCTGGAGACCTTCAACCCCCTGTTCCCGCGCGCGAAGTATTTCGGGGAGCTGACGCCGATCGGCCCTTACAACCTGATGAACCTGCACCCGTCGCTGGATTTGGCTCTGTCCGACGAGTTCAGCCTGTCCGCCTCCGCCATCGCCTATTGGCGCGAAAGCCTGGATGACGGCGTGTACGACCTGACCGGCGGCCTGCTGCGCTCCGGTGCGGCATCAAAGGCGCGCTATGTCGGCACGCAGGGCGAACTGGTGCTGTCCTACAGCTCCGGCCGCTCCTTCGAGGGGCTGATCTCCTATTCGCTGTTCCGCCCCGGTCCCTTCCTGAAGGACAGCGGCCCGGCCAAGACCATCCACTTCGCCGGAATGGAGGCGGTCTTCAAATTTTAAAGGCGCGGCTCCCGCGACCCGAACGCGGTTTCGCGCGTTCAGACTATCGGGCGGAAAGCCCGAACGGACGAACAGCGGAAACAGGATCCGGTGGAGCGGCGAATACAGGACAGAAGACGAGGCAAGCCGTCCCTGAAGAAGGGGCGGCTTCTCCATGTCCGCTCCGGCCTGTCGGCGGAAAAGACGCTGCTGCTGCGCATCGGGATCGTCGCCGTCCTGATCGCGCTGGTCATCGCGGTGTTCTGGTTCGACCGTGACGGGCTGAAGGACCAGATCGACGGCACCATCAGCTTTCCCGACATCCTCTACTTCGCCATGATCACGGTGACCACCGTCGGCTATGGCGACATCGTGCCGGTCAGCCACTCCGCCCGCCTGATCGACGCCTTCGCCGTCACCCCCATCCGCATCTTCATCTGGTTCATCTTTCTCGGCACCGCCTACGAGCTGGTGGTGCAGAGGATCGTGGAGGAATTCCGATTGAGCCGCATTCAGAAGCAACTGCAGGGCCACATCGTGCTGTGCGGCTTCGGGCACAGCGGATTCATCGCGGCGCAGGAGACCGTCTCGAAGGGCCATCCCGCCGACCACATCGTCGTCATCGACGATTCGGAGGACCGCATCCAACTGGCCGCCGACGCCGGCTTCATCGGCCTTCTCGGCGACGGCACCAGCGAAGAGACGCTGACCAAGGCCTGCGTCGGCAAAGCCAAGGCGGTGATCGTCAGCACCGGTCGCGACGACACCACCATCCTGGTGATCCTGACCGTGCGCCACCTGTCCGCCGCCACCAAGATCGTGGCGAACATCAGGCAGGAGGAGAACATCAAGCTCGCCAACCTCAGCGGCGCCGATCTGGTGGTGTCGCCGCCGAAGATCGGCGGCTACCTGATGGCCGACGCGGTGGAGACACGCTACGCCACCCCCTTCCTGTGCGACCTGATGTCGACCGGCGGGCAGATGGTGCTCAGCGAGCGGCGGGCGGAGCCGGACGAGGTCGGGCTGACGATGGCGGAGGTCACCGGCGGCATGGTGGTGCAGATCCACAGCCACGGCCGCGACATCCCCTTCACCGAACGCAACCGCTACATCATCCAGCCCCAGGACACGCTGCTGATCATCAGCCCGCCTGCCGACAGGGTTCAGCCCTTGTAATGCCGGCCGAAGCGGTTGTTCAGGAAAGCGTCCAGCGGCACCTGCTCCTGCCGGATGAAGCCGGCCTGCGGGATGGAGCCCTCGCGCAGCAGGTCCAGCACGGCGCAGATGCCGGCGGCGGTCGTGACCTGGATGGCGCTCCAGGTGCGGCCGGCGATCTGCTTGCTGTAGATCTTGGTGGCGAAGGTCTCCTGCCGCAGTTCGCCCTCCTGAATGCCGGTGGCGGTGGCCAGCACCAGGACCACGTCCTGCAGGGTCAGCGGCACCGCCGTCTCCAGCACGTCCTTCAGCAGGTGGCGCCGCTCGCCCAGCCGCAGGTCGCGGATCAGCAGGCGGACGATGTCGCGGTGGCCGGGATAGCGCACCGTCTTGTAATCGAGGTTCCGCACCTTGCCGGCCAGCGTCTCGCACAGGGAGCCCAGCCCGCCCGAGGTGTTGAAGGCCTCGTAATCGACGCCGTCCAGCGCGAAGCGCTCGTCGCCTTCCAGCGGCATCACCTCGTGCGGGCGGCCGTCGACGATTGCCTCGCACGGGTTGCAGTATTCGTTGATGAGGCCGTCGGTGCTCCAGGTCAGATTGTACTTCAGGGCATTGGTCGGGTACTGCGGCAGGGCGCCGACGCGGAGATGCAGGTTGTGCAGTTCGTCGAAGCGGCGGGCGAGGTCATGGCCGACGATGGAAATGAAGCCCGGCGCCAGACCGCATTGCGGGATCAGCGCGCTGTTGGCGGTCTCCGCCAGCGACTTCACCTTGCGGGTGGCGGCGACATCCTCGGTCAGGTCCAGGTAATGGGCGCCAGCCGCGACGGCGGCGGTGGCGATGGCCGGGGTCAGGGTGAAGGGGCAGGCGCTCAGCACCGCATGCTGGCCGGCCATGGCGGCGCGCAGAGACGCCGGATCCTCCACATCGACGCGCGTCACCCGCAGCCCGGCCTGTTCGGCGCGGGACAGCAGCGCGTCGTCCCGGTCGCCGATGGTGACGGCGAAATCACTGGTCTCGGACAGCAGCGTGCCGATCATCGACCCGATCTTGCCGGCACCCAGAACCAGAACCTTCATCGTTGCCATCTCTCGCGCTCCTCTGTTCAGCCGTATCCGTGTTGGCGAGCCAAGCTGACGATTTGGCTCGCACACAAAAGGTGCCGGCTGGAACGGCCGGGCTGAACCGGGCAATGCGCCGGTCACGCTGGAGATTTCCGGCGGAATGACGGAAACGCCGTTGAAATGACGGATGCGCTTTATCCCTCGCGTAGCATCGGCAGCGGCGCTATCGTCGCAGCCGGTTTTCACCAAGCCCGGCCCGCACCCATGACCACGCGCCAACTGACCGCCCCGCACGCCGTCCTGCTGGAGGAGCCGCAACAGGGCGTCCCTCAGACCAGCGAGATGATCCGCGGCGAACGCTTCCGCATTCTGGAGGAGCGTGACGGCTGGCTGCGGGCCGAGAACGCCTTCGACGGCCATGTCGGCTGGCTGCCGCCGGGCACCGCGCATCGGGAGCCGGTGGCCCCCACCCACCGCGTGCGGGCCCTGCGCGCGGACCTGCATCCTGGGCCGACGCACCGGGCGCCGCCGGTGGTGACGCTCAGCTTCGGGTCGCTGGTGACGCTGGACGGCCGGGCCGAGAATGGCTGGGTCGGCACCGACGACGGGCTGTGGCTGTTCGCGGGCTGGCTGGAGCCGGTGGACGCCCCTCCCGCGACCGATCACCTCGCCACCGCCCTGCGCTTCCTGGAGACGCCCTATGTCTGGGGCGGGCGCAGCAGCTTCGGCATCGACTGTTCCGGGCTGGCGCTGACCGCCATGGCGGCGGCCGGCGTCGTTTCACACCACAGCAGCGGCATGCAGCGCAAGGACGAGCGGCTGGGGACGTGGCTGTCCGACGACGGTCGCGGCGTTGACTATCAGCGCGGCGACATCGTCTTCTTCCCCGGCCATGTCGGCCTGATGGTGGACGGGACGAACCTGCTGCACGCCACCGTCTTCACCATGTCAGTCGTGATCGAGCCGCTGAGCGAGGTCGCCAAACGCGCGGAGATCAACGGAGTCCGCCGCCCCAACCTTACGCGGGCGTAGCGCCTCCCCCACCAGCAGCAGGGTCGGCCCCTTGCCGGCGGCCACCCCCTGCTCCGCCATCCGGCCGAGCGTCGTCCAGTAACGCCGCTCGTCGGCCCGGCAGCCGTTTTCCACCGCCAGAACCGGCGTGTCGCCCGGCAGCCCGGCCTCGGTCAGGCCCTGGCCGACCGCGCGCGCCTGCTCGCGTCCCATATAGATCGCCAGCGTGCCCTGCGGATCGGCCAGCCGCGCCCAGTCGGGCTCGAACCGCTCGCCGTCGCGGCCATGGGCGGTGACGAAGGTGACGGCGCGCGACACCCCGCGCCTGGTCAGCGACAGCCCGGTCGAGGCGGCACAGCCGAGCGCAGCCGTGATGCCGGGGATGACGCGAACCGGAATGCCGAGGCTGTCGAGATGCTCGATCTCCTCGCCGGCGCGGCCGAACACCATCGGGTCGCCGCCCTTCAACCGCACCACCCGCTTGCCGCGCCGGGCATGGAAGGCGATCAGCGCGTTGATCTCGCCCTGCGGCAACGAATGCCGTCCCGAGCGCTTGCCGACACAGATGCGCTCGGCCTTCGGATGGGCGAGGTCGAGGATGCCGTCGCCGACCAGTGCGTCGTAGAGCACGACCTCGGCGGCGGCGAGCGCCTTGACGGCAGCGACGGTAAGCAGGTCGGGGTCGCCGGGGCCGGCACCGACGAGGGTCACTTGCCCGCACTGATCTTCGCCTATTGGGCGTTTCGGTATGCACGCATCTCGCCGAGCGGAACGAGATCCCCTCTCCCCCCCGGGGAGAGGGTTAGGGTGAGGGGGACGCACGGCGGCCCTTTCCCAAAAATCCAGTATGTGCATCCCCCCCCCCCCCACCCCCTCCCCCGGGGGGGGGGGGGGGAAGGGGGGG